>NZ_JAQMSY010000234.1:0-35407 GCF_028329095.1 Microcystis sp. CS-574 | reverse complement strand
GAACGGTCATCTTCAAAAATAATAATTGTTCCTGTAGGAAGACGTTCTCCTTGTAACTGCCCTCGATTCCACATTCTCCAAGCAGTGTCATAACTGATCCCTTTTTTCTTAGCATAATCTGATAGTTTTATATGAACTGCAATGTAAACTTGTACTAACCATATTAGCAGTTGTTTGCAGTCATTTGCATATATTTTTTACAAAACTTTACAATACTGGTCTCAAGTGCGAGAAATTGAGGCATCAAAACTAATTTTCATCGATGAATCGGGGGTAAATTTAGCCCAATTAAGACTCTATGCTAGAGCCTTAATTGGCCGAAGAGCTTGGGGAAGAAAACCACAAAAGTTAAATTGAATCAACAACGATTATCGAACCATTTAATTAGCACATGGCATAAAAGCAAGCTGTGACTGGGTCTAATTCTTGGAGATGTCCATTAATTATACCGCTCCCTGCTGTCAACTCCGACGCTCATAGACAGTCTTAACGACTAATTTAGAGAGTCAACCGCTTAGTGGTCTGTCAATCTTGAAATTGTGGATAGGGGAATGCTGCCAAATTATTCGCCCCCAATCCCTCAAAATCATCTTAACAGACCAGTAGAATCACCCTTAATTTTTGTCAATTGTCGGACTCTAACTATATTCTTCCCCGACACTGAGATTAAAGAGCATTTGTAGGGATTGTAAACAGCGCTTACGCGCTTCGATATCCTGTTGGGCCCGCAGTTGTACCATGGGTTCGTGAAGGATTTTATTAACGATACCGCGGGTCATTGCTTCGATAACTTCTTGGTGTTTTTCGGCGAATTCCGTCCCCAGACGGGAGAGGGCCTTTTCTAATTCCTGTTCGCGAATATCTTCAATTTTGCTTCTTAAACAGCTAATTGTCGGGACAGTGTCCAAAGAACGCCACCAAAGCTCGAAAGCTTCCACTTCCTGCTCTAGGAGTGCCTCTGCTTCCCTGGCCATCTGACGGCGACTTTCCTGATTGGCGGCAACCACCGCTTTAAGATCATCGACGTTAAAAGCTTGCACTTGTGCCAATTCCTTCACGTCGGTGTGGACGTTACGGGGAACAGAAATATCGATTAACATCAGCGAGTTAGCAGTAATCGTCACTTCTGTCAATAAATTTTTAGTTAAAATTGGTTCCGTGGCTCCGGTACTGGTGAAGACGATATCCGATGCCGCTACTGTAGCCATCATCTCTTCTAAGCCATATAGTTGGATTGGTACGTTAGGAAATTCACGGGCCAACTCCTGGGCTCGTCTTTGGGAGCGATTGACGATCGCAATTTGCT
Organism: Microcystis sp. CS-574; assembly: GCF_028329095.1. Taxonomy (NCBI): domain Bacteria; kingdom Bacillati; phylum Cyanobacteriota; class Cyanophyceae; order Chroococcales; family Microcystaceae; genus Microcystis; species Microcystis sp. CS-574. The sequence continues at coordinate 34,101 of NZ_JAQMSY010000234.1, read as the reverse complement.
GAGAACCCTTAGCCAGAAGGTGAGTAACTAATAATCGGGACATTTTCCCTGCCCCGATAATAGCGATTTTCTTGCCGCTGAGGTCTGCCACCTTAGCATGGGCTAACTCCACCGCCGCCGAACTGATCGATACGGCTCCCGTGCCGATGCTGGTTTCCGTGCGGACGCGCTTACCGGCAGTCATCGCTTGTTTAAACAGGCGATCGAGTAATTGGCTAATAGTATTGTACTTCTGAGCTAATTTATGGGTATTTTTAACTTGAGCGAGAATTTGCCCTTCCCCGAGGACAAGACTTTCTAAACCGGCGGACACCCGGAGCAGATGACGGACAGCATCCTGATGCAGTAGGGTAAACAGATAACGACGCAGGACATTAAGGGGAATATGTCCGATTTCAGCGAGAAACTGGGTAATTTCCACCACGCCCTTTTCCGTATCCGTAACCACGGCGTAGATCTCCAAGCGGTTACAGGTGCTGATAATCGCCACCTCTTGGATGTGGGGATAACCCTTGAGGTGGGTAAGAGCGGACTCGATTTTCGCTTCCGGGATACTCAATTTTTCGCGAATTTCCACCGGGGCTGTCTTGTGACTCAAGCCCACTACAGCAATATTCATTTATGTTCTCCTACAAATGTTGCTCAGGCTACAAAAATTATTGATAAAGATCAGTGCGTTATGTCTCTAATTGTTGCAATTTAGTCCCCATCGGGATGCAAATAAAAGATGTTTGAAAAAAAACTTTATATATTTTTACCAATGGGGGCGAGGTGAGCCATACCCACCCCACCGCGTCAGGGAATTATCTCAGTTGAATGTATTTGGGTTGGTCGAACAGGTGAACGGTATCGACAAAGCGAGCGGTTTTCGATTGGGTGGAGATAACCAAGCTTTGGGTTCGAGCGCCACCATGGAAGAAGCGTACCCCTTCCATCAGGGTGCCGGGGGTGATCCCACAGGCGGCAAAGAGGACGGTTTGGCCACTGGCTAATTCTTCGCAACCGTAAACGCGATCGGGATTGGTGATGCCCATTTCTTGCAGACGAGCGAGATTACCCTCGCGGCTTTCGCCGATTAAACCGGTTTTGACCACTTCGGGATCATAGATTAATTGTCCCTGGAAGTGACCGCCTAGACAACGCATAGCCGCCGCCGAGATTACCCCTTCTGGAGCGGCACCGATACCCATGAGAGCATGAATATTAGTTCCCGAAAAAGCGCAGGAAATAGCGGCCGATACGTCACCATCGCTGATCAGACGAACTCTGGCCCCGGCGTTGCGGATTTCTTGGATTAATTCCTTGTGACGGGGACGATCCATAACCACTACCACCAGTTCTTCGATGGAACGATTGAGACAATCGGAAAGAACTTTCAGGTTTTCCGTCGCCGATTTATTAATATCCACATGACCTTTAGCTGCTGGGGGAGCGGCTAATTTTTTCATATAAAAGTCAGGAGCGGCGAATAATCCACCTTTTTCGGAGATCGCTAACACGGCCATAGAACCATTTTGACCGTAGGCAACCAAGTTAGTGCCTTCGCAGGGATCGACGGCGATATCGATTTCGACTAATTCGTCGGGATTACAATATTGTTTGGCATCAACTTGGGTACAGATACCCACTTCTTCGCCAATATAGAGCATGGGAGCCTCGTCTCTTTCCCCTTCTCCAATAACGATGCGACCGCGCATATGGATTTTATTCATCCGTTCGCGCATCGCTTCCACAGCGACGTGATCGGCGATATTTTTTTCGCCTTTACCCATCCACTTCGAGGAGGCAATGGCAGCCTGTTCGACCACTTCGATAATTTCTAACCCTAGCGTACTTTCCACTCGATGATCCTCCCTACAGCTGATCTATGATTTATCTAGTGAGTTTGTTTCCTTAACAGTCAAAAGTCTATCACCAGACGGGGATCATTCTTAAGTTTTTATGTAGATCATCTGGAGGAGACCGGTATAGCTAGGGAATTTTTGCCAGCACTGTCGCCCCCATCTCAGTTATGGAGAGCTTGTTCGCTGATTTGGTCTGGCGATCGCATGAAGGAAGGTTCTTCCCCCTGTTGTGAATGCTAGACAAGGGCAGCTTTGTCAATACTAAACATCTGGTGCGGTTTTGCCGAGCAAAATTATAACGTTATCGGGTCAGGTTTTAAAATGAGCCATTTTAGTTGACGGTCTTTCTCATAAAGATGCAGTATAACCTAATTTGCTATCGACGACTGACTCCCCAAAGGGAAAATTTCCTACCTCATCCTTAAGATAAGCTAAGTAGCTGGTTATAATTAAATTGAAGATAGATTTTGGGTTCGATCCCCCCTGCCCCCCTTGATAAGGGAGCATTTGATAATTTTTAACGCCTACGTACTTAAGACGCATTTTAACCGCCTATAAGTACCTAAGCAAAATTAATTACACATATCTAACCACCTCTTGCCTCCTGCCTCTTGCCTTTTGCCTATCTTCACTAGGAAATTAATTTTGCACGACTACTTAACTCGGTTTGTTAACGAAGCCAATAAACTATAGCGATAATAATACTCAGAATTACCACAGTCTGGCGCAGATAACTAGGAGAGATAATTCTAGCTAGTTTTCCCCCCAATACCCCCCCCATTAAAGAGCCAATTGCTACCACTATCGCTGCCGACCAATATACATGATTAGAAAAGAGAAAAAACCAAGATGCGGCCACATTAACCACCAAAGAAAGCAACTGTTTTAAAGCATTTAATCTCGTGAGATTATCCTTGAGAAATAAGCCCAAAATTGCCAACTCAATTACCCCTAAACCTGCGCCAAAATAACCACCATAAACTGAAGCAAGAGCGATGGGTAAAACCGCCAAAATTTCTGGTATATGACCATTTTCGTCCCCTTGTTGCCGCTGTAGCCAAGAGCGTAAAGTATCTTGAAAAGCCAATAAAGCCGCCGCTAAAAGAATCAGAAAAGGAATCAGGCGCTCAAATACTTTATCACTACTATTTAACAGCAAAATACCACCGATAATGCCGCCAATAACTGCCGGTGGTAGTAATAATCGAATCCGTTTTTGTTGCCCGTGCAGGTCTTTTTTTTGGGCGAGGGTTGCCCCCAGATAACCGGGACATAAAGCGACGGTATTAGTCACATTTGCCATTACTGGTGGGATACCCACCGCCATCAGCGTCGGAAAAGTAATCAGACTACCGCCACCGGCAAGAGCATTAATTAAGCCGGCAGCCACGGCAGCGATTACCAAGAAGCCATACTGAATAGGCGTGAGCATTTAGGTGTTAGGGATAGTAATTAGCGATAAATCAATTTTTTCCTCGTCAACTTGCTTAATTTCGGCTCTAATTCCTGGTCCAAAATATCTTTCGATTTTTTCCTGTTTTGCCAGCCACTTTTCTAGGGGTAAAAGGGGCGATTCAAATTCTAGGGTGAAACAATAGGCGGAATCAACAGCAGTTTCACGAATTGCCACTAAAGTCGGTCTTTCCTCGTCTGTGGGGCTTAATCCCAGCTTTTCTAGGGCTTCATCCAGATGCACTTCCTGTCCGTAGCGATAGCGGGTGACATCGTTGCGAAGTTTGGTTTGGGTGACAGTGGCCTGTTGTTGGCGCAATTGCAAGATTTCGGGGCTAGTGGGTTGACTGAAGGGTATCGGTTTGATTTCTGAAGCTTTTAGGGCTAAACCTCCCAATAATAACGGTAATCCGTAGAAAAAACCCGCTAAATTGACCGTGGCGTTACCTTGGGCATAACCGATGATCCCGATAACCGTTAAAATACTGCCTAAAATTAAGCCAAAGTATGATAGTCTAATTTTTCTGAGCATGAAATAATTTTTTTCTTGAGTACGCTAATCCTTTAGAGATTATACAACTCAAGAGAATCTTTTTTGCAGATGGGCAGTGGGAAGATTTTTCAGTTATCAGTAAACAGTCATCAGTCATCAGTGAAAAGAAAGCGGCGAACTTGACACTTAATAAGTAAGTAATCTCAATTTTGATGTTTTAATAAGGTCGGGGTTGAAAATTATCAGGAATATCGAGTTCAAATACTTGGTCATGAATCCGAGCCACATAAAACCCTTCTTGCAGAATTTTTTCGCGTAATTCGTTGGATAAGTCAACTGATGCTAGTATGCCATAGAGTTTTTTGTCTTTGTGTTCAGTGAAAAAGCTGCGAAACCGTTGCAAAATACTTTTTAATTGTGTAATGGATTCCTCTCTAGCATGACTTTTAACCTCAACGATATAGGCAGTATTTAGCTCACCATTGGTATAGGCAAGGACATCAATTTCTAGGTGTTTTCCATCTTTACTGACTCGGACACTGGGACTAACAACTTCCATACCGAACCTTTGTCTGAGAATCTTTTCCATTGAAGGAAGGGCAAGTCCTTCGGTAAAGCTGCCGAATTTTGCCCCTAATCCCCCAATTTGCTGACCTAATTCTTTGAGTTGTTTGTCAGTTTTCTTCTGTTGTTGGGCGTTTTCCTTCTGTTGTCGGTCAGTTTCCTTCTGTTGTTGACTAACTTCCTTCAGTTGTTTGTCAGTTTCTTTTTGAGCAGCAGTTAATTCGGCTAAGAGTCGCCATACGTCTTCGGATGTAGTTGCCATAGATAATTTTTTCCCGATGTCACCTATTCACTATTTTATCGGATTTCTGCGCTTGCCGAAGACACTGGGGAGCAGACTGCTGATTCAATTGGGTAAGGCGGAGGCTAATTCATAGAACAAGAATCACCGCCACCAGCGACTAACATCCCTAATACTTTGATACACTTCTCTTAAGGCGACCTCCCCCCAAAAATGAAGGATTAAAGGGACTAAGTTGGGAATAGTTTCGAGGAAATGAGGACGAGTGAGAGTTCCCAAAGCATGAAGGGTTTTTTCCCAGAAGGATAGGTCAACATTGGCAGGGATTAACACCTGAGTTATAATTAGAACAAAAATTAACTAAGGCAGTTGTTCTCAAATGAAATTAAAGGAGAGGATATTGGTGTCACATAAAATCATCGGTTTTCTTCTCGCCATGCTGTTTGACGGATAGATTTAGGAGTAATATCCCTGTCTTCCCACAATCGTGCTAGGGCAAAAAACTCTTGCTCGTTATCAGATAATGTTGTTTGATTTTCGATGATTTCTACAGAGTCAACAAAATCTAAAGCAGTTAAAATTTTAGAGAGTGTTTCTGGTTTTTCTTGGTCACGAATGTGTACGATTTATTGTTTCAAGGTAGTAAATTTTCGATTGAGTTAGTATTAATGATCATTGTCTAATTCTGTTTTTAGCCAATTAATAATCGGAGAACTAATACGAATTCCATGATTAATTAACTGTTGTGATAGATCTAAAATTTCTTGTTTAGATAGATAACCCATATCAAAACCAACCAAGAGAATTCCTAAGGTTCCTTTGACAGGTAATTTCATTGTTTTGGCAACTATTCTTGCCAATTTCTCATCTATAATTACCCAGTCTAGTTTAATTGAAATTGCCAAGAGAATAACTTCTAATTCTCCTCGATCTAATCCTAGTAATAGCGGTTCAAGAGGAGATGATGATACAACTTCTTGGACTTGAATCCAATTGGCGTTTTTGAGTTCTTTCGCCCCCAGTTTATCGTTTCTGGTGATGACAATTTTTTGATAGACTGCTAAGGGAATAATCACTTGATCACATAGCTGATTAAGAAGGTCTAATTGATTAATCAAAGATAAGGCGATGATCGGTGTAGAATTAACAATTATCTTCATTATCTTTGATTTTTTGGGCTAATTTACGGCTGGTTTGTATTTCTGATTCCCATTCTTCTGCTGTGTAATCAATAATGGAAAAACCATACTCAGAGAGAAGTGTATAAAATGTATATTTATCGCAGCCTAATACTTGTGCGCCGATTCCTGCTGAAATTTTTCCTTCTTGATAAAGATGCCCTAATGTATAAATTATGACTTTACGAGAGAATGCTTCTTTTTCTTCTCTGGCAGCAATGAGGAGTTCTTCGGGAAATGTTACATTAATGTTCATGAGTGTTTAAAGATAATTTGTTTTTCTTGATTTTAGCAGGAATAATATCGCTAATTAATTGATGGTTGATAATTAAGATTCTCTATATTTTTCTCTTTAGTTGTTTATAAATTTCATCATCGTTTCGTTTGTCAATCAGCAAGATTTCTAGTGTTTGCTCCTCAACACGATAAACGATTCGATATTCACCAATATCGGCTCTATGATAAGAGTATCCTTTTAACTTTAGAGAATCTTGGGGATAGGGATTTGTTCTCAGTTCGGTTATTTTTGTGGCTACTTGTTTGGCGTGTTTATCTGGCAGTTTTTTTAAGCGTTTAGTTGCCTGTCGAGATAGGTTAATCTTAAGCATTTAAAATTTCTGACAGTAAAGCCTCACTTTCTGTTGTTCCGATAAAACCTTCTTGATGAGCTTTTTCTGCCTGTAAAGCCAAAAGTTGATTTTCTAACTCGGAAAATCTCTCAAATTCCTCGATTGACAGCACGACTGCAACATTACGTCCCTTTTTTGCTATCTTTACTGGTTCTCTTCGAGCCAAGTCTAACAGTTCGCCAAAGCGATTTTTTGCTTCTGAGGCTCCTAATGTTTTCATAACTAACCTTTATAGAAACTAGCCATTATGACCATTTTAGCTATTATAGCAATTATTGACAGGAGAATCACCGCCACCAGCGACTAACATCCCTAATACTTTGATACACTTCTCTTAAAGCGACCTCCCCCCCAAAATGAAGGATTAAAGGCGCTAAGTTGGGAATAGTTTCGAGGAAATTAGAACGAGTGAGAGTACCCAAAGCCTGAAGGACATCTTGCCAGAAAGATAAGTCAACATTAGCAGGGGTTAAGGTGGCGGTTAATGCTTTTAATACCTTTGCACGCGGGTATTCAGACCCAATCGTTCTGGCAATTTCTAAGGGTTTCGGGTAACACTTCCGTTGACATACTCCGCGCCGTGAACGGACGTGGATTCTTCTATCATCGCTGATTAGAATTTCTGGCTCAACGAGTTCGCTTAAATCAGACCCCTTGCGGTATCTAACCCAGAGGCGAGTCTCTCCTCAGACTTTCGCTCCATTACAGAAGCCTGTTCTCGTATGCCCTACGATACAGTTCAAAACCTCTAAAATAATTGGTTTCTCTGGTACTTGATGCTTAGAGCTTTTACCCATAAAAGCAATCCTTTATGGAACCCTATAACTCTAGTTTTCAAGGTCCGCCTATCGATTAGATAGCTAGGTTTTTAGAGCGGTTGAATACCTTATCCGCTATGGTCTAGAATTATACATCATAAGAGGAATTATTTCCGCCACCGACTAACATCCTTAATACTTTGATACACTTCTCTTAAGGCAACCTCCCACCCAAATGAAGGATTAAAGGGACTAAATTGATTAATCTAAAGCATTAGTTGGTTTTTCTGCTTCTCCAAATAAAACGAAAGCAGACCATAAGCCAGGATTTTCATGTTTTTTCATAGTGTTTAACATTGCTTGCCGTAATGCTTTGGCTTTGTCTGGATCATTTTGAAGATTTTTATGAAAATTGATCATTAACTCGTCAGATGGTGAGTCAGGAATTTTCCACAAAGAGACTACAATACTAGGCACTCCTTTTTTCATAAATTCATTAATGAAACTAGAACTACGATAATCACCCAATCCAGCTAAACCCGTTTCACAAGCACTTAAAACGACCAATTTTGCGTTGAAAGTGGTTTTAGGATTAAAAATTGAATAGGAAACCAAAAACCCATCTTCTAAATTATAGAAGTTGCAATCCATAGGGGCATCTCCTACACAGGAAGGACGGGAAGGAGTTAAGGCTAATACCGAATTCCCCATAGAAGTATAAAATCCATGAGTGGCAAGATGAATAATGTCGGCATTCTGCATTTTTTTAAGGACAACTTCTCCTTTCGCATCTTTTCCAATTAACGGTTCTGTTTGATAAATCTTGGCAATTTCCCTAGCTTCATTTTCTGTTCCTTTTAACTGCCCAAGTTTTTGAGGTTTAATATTACGAATTTCACTATATTCTTGACGACTTTCATCAATAGCAGGTAATTTAATGGTCGGCATGATAGGATTGCCTACGATAAGAGCATCCTGCTGACTATTTGATACTTTTGAATAAGCCTCATTATGAAGCATTTTTAAAATTTTGATTGAAGGCGCGTAATAGATAGTATGTTTTTCGATCAAGTATTTCCCTTGAGTATCTCTTAACGCAGCAAAGGGAACTTTCAATAATTGACTATCTGGAATAAATACCACATGATCATCAGGATTTGTTGGTAATATATCTGCTATTGGCTCAATTAATACTTGATTTAATTTTTGTAAACATTCAATAGATCTTTGACAATATTTATTTAACAAAGAAGTAATAATTTGGGGTATATCTGTTCTTCCATTTTCTTGATTAATTAGTCCATAATTAACTTGAATTAAATCCTTTAGAGAGGGAATGTTATCAATTTGAGATTGAGCAAATTGTGATTGTTTTTGGTTCTGACACCCAACAGTATTTAAAACTAAAATTACTCCAAAAAAAAGAATAGCTAATTTTTTATTTTGAGATTTGGCAAAAATCAGCAAAACCAATATTGTAACTATAAAATTAAAAATGAATAAATTGAGAAAATTCCGCTCAATAGATAAAACTGACGATAGGTTATCTTGGTTAAATGCTATTTTTGCTGTCTTGTTAGATAAATTTACTTGGCGAAAATAAACATTGCTATCAGGAGTAACTACCCAAATTAAAAGTTTATCATCTTCATGTAATGAGTATTCGACAATGGTTGTATTTTTGACTTTTGCTATCTTTTTAAAGTCATCAATAGTCATTCTGGGTTCATTTTTTAACTTTTTTAACTGTTCTTGTCTTTGTTCTTCTGAAAGAGCGGAATCAGCCCAATTACGGAGCAGATTGAGAGAACGTCCCAAATCAGATATTTCTAGTGCTTTTTCATATTTATTTTGCTTGATTAAAACATTTTCATAATCCTTAAGACGAGATAAAGACTCAAAAGGAAGATTTTCAAATGATTGATCAAATTTGCGTTCAGCTTCATGAAGACGACCGATTCCAGCTAACATTGCCCCTTCTTTGGCTAATGATGAATCTGAATCATATCTAAATGTTCTCATGAGATATTTCGCATATTTATCCTTCATAAAGTTAAAGTCATTTAAAGCGGACTTATAATCATCAACAGAATTAGTATGACTAGCCAACATCAAATTGAGATCATTAATTACTGCAACTAATTCCCCAATAGTTAAAGTATGAATCCCTCCAGATTCGTAGCCAGTTTCTTTTATTGAGTTTAATTGAGTCTTAAGCCCATTTTTTAATCCTTGAATTAATTCTCTATTTTTTTGAATTCCTGACTTTTTTTCTTTAAGTTTATATAAAGATTTCGTCATTATTATCTCTTTTTCTGGATAGCCCATTATAATATTATTTGGGTCTTCTACTAATGGATTATTTTTGTATTGTGCGGCAAATTCTTTGTTAAATACTTTAAAGTAATCGCCACAATGTTTTACAATTTCTTTATCTCTTGTTATCAAATCGGCAAGCCTAATATTATAATCACATAATCGTTCGTTGGCTTCTTGAATTAAATCACTTATCATTCGTTTGCCTTGATAATGCTGAGGGTCTGGATAACTATCCTTGGAATATTTTTTATACACAGATAATTTATACTCTGCGCGTTTAATTCCTTCTTCAATAAGCTTAATAGTTTCAGGATTATTCGTATCTATTGTTTGAACTGCACTGCTTCCTGCCTCAAAAATAGGTAATGGCTTCTTCACAATCGCTTGCATTTCCTTTGTCGTCTGTGCCAACGTCAAAGAACATCGAAATGGCAATGATATAGCGATACAAATAGAAACAAAGACAAGGCTTGTCAATTTATGGAGTTTCATAATTTGCCACAGAAAATTTTCAAATATATTTGAATGAGTAATAAAATTCAGAATTATTTTTACCAAGCAGGTTTTTCCAAACTTTTTTCGGTATTCTTTTTAGATTTTGGTGAAGGAATAATTGAAGAAATATCATAAAAAACTCGTTTTCCTTCCGCAAAAGTCTTAGGCGGTGTTTCTCCCCTTAAAACAGGAGGCTCTTGACTAGGTAATTTGTGGCGATTTAATAGCTCTTTTAGAACATCATCAGGGTTATCTTTCGATTCTAAAGTAATTAATAAATCCTCCTCATGGCAAACTGAATTTTCTGATTTAACAGCACAGATTACAGGTACTTCCTTATTGGGAACCCAGGTTTCTAATGTAGCAACTAAACGTTTTAAGCCATCACGATCATAAATTCTTTGGAATCGCCGAGAAACTTCCTTACACCTTTTTAGCGGTGGCCAATTATCACCAAAATGATTATTATCTAGCTTCCAAAGAATAATTGGAATCGATTTATCACCCGTTGCAATTGTTGCAGGAAAACTTTTCCCATTGTATTCACTTTCTCCACAGGAAAACGTAACTTTTGACGCTGGAGACTCCGAGTGAACTTGACTAGGAGAAACGTTTGTTGTCGCAGTTTCTGGTTTGGGAGAAGGATCAAACAATGGCTTAAGTACAGGTATTAGTTCAGTTACCGCAACGATAACTGCTGCAACCGCAGTCAGAATACCCGCAACACCAGCACCAACATTATTTTTGTTATCGCTCATTAATTGATTACCTCTTTAGAAAAGATTCTTTTGGGGTGATCACCTCTTTTATTGTATATCTCTTATCCACTATTGGCAAAAATTTAAAGGAATTTTAATTCTATGGGTTATCGTATCTTTATTGGTGACACCCCCACCCATTTCTACTACCCAAAATTTCAGCCCACCTTTGCCTTCTTTCGACTGCTCAACCACAAATTGAACCTCTAATTCAATGTTACCCACTTCAAAGCGAATCTGCTCACCCTCAGAGGCTAAAATAGATTTACTCAGTTCAACCCGCAATGCTTCTAAGGTTTCTCGAAGTCCAACTTTATTGATGTCCATAATTCTCTAGTTATTTTTGAAGGATGCAAACAAAAACCCTTTCAATTCTATCGTTTTTCTGAGACTTTAGGGCAGAGAGATTGCCTTTATCCAATTGATATAATAGCCCAACCCGATCGCTAAGGAAAGCGCGGGTTGGGAAAAGACATCGACCTAATATTATCTCAAGACTAAAATGACAAATTGAATTAGCATCGAGCTATTTTGCTAATACAAGGTGTCAAGATCAAACTAAGGAGCTAAACGTTGCCTTTGCCAAGTACCATCTTCTTGACGATAATAACAGAGACGATCGTGGAGACGACTGGGGCGACCTTGCCAGAACTCGATTAAACTAGGAATTAGGCGAAATCCGCCCCAATGAGGAGGACGGGGAACTTCACGACCCGCATATTCTTCTTTTAGTTCTGCTAGGCGTTTTTCGAGTATATCTCGCCCCGAAATCACTTCACTTTGATTGGAGGCCCAGGCCCCTAAACGAGATTCCCAGGGACGGACAAAAAAGTAATTATCCGATTCCTCCTCGCTGATTTTTTCTACAGTTCCCTCGATCCTAATTTGCCGTTGCAATTCTCCCCACCAAAACACTAGGGCCGCATTGGGATTGGCGATTAATTCCTGTCCTTTGGCGCTTTGGTAGTTGGTAAAGAGAACAAAACCGCGAGGATCGAAGTCTTTTAACAGTACCATGCGGGCCCGGGGTTTACCCTCCGGGGAAATAGTGGCTAAAGTCATAGCGTTGGGTTCCAATCTTCCCGAAGATACCGCCCGTTCTAGCCATTGTTTAAATACAATGAAAGGATCGGCAGATGTTTCTGACTCTAGCAATTCTTCGAGATTGTAGTCCAAGCGCAGGTCAGCGATCGATATGTCCATGGTTTTGCTTGCTAAATTCTATCCTTTGAGATCCTACAAGATTCTACAATCATGACTATCACCTCGGCCAGTGATGCGATCGCCTCTCTTTTAGAAATGGCGGAACAGGGAGAAATTGACCCCTGGGATGTGCAGGTTATTGATGTGATCGATCGCTTTTTGGCGGAATTGGGGTTATTAAATGATCTAGATTTAGCCATGGCCCAGGCTAATTTACCCCAATCGGGACAGGCTTTTTTATGGGCTTCTATGTTAGTTTTATTTAAGGCTGATACCCTAGAAAGATTGTCTTTGGAACAGCAAGAAGAAAGTCTGATAGATGAGAAAATTAGCGATTTAGAACGGGAATTAAGAACTTTACCCCGTTATCTAGAAAATCATATTCGCCGTCGTACTGCTGCCCCACCACCGCGAAAAAGACGGGTAACTTTGCAGGAGTTAATCACTCAATTACAACAGATTGCCCTAGAGATTGAAGCTTTACCGAAACTGCCTGTAGTTGTCCCGAAACCCCGGCCTCAATCCCGACGGGAAGCGGTACAAATTATCACGGAATTAGCCCACCAAGAAAACCTGACGGAATTGGCAGCGGAACTGGACTTTTTTTTGCAGAGAAAGTTTTTTCAATTAGAGAAAAATGAGATAGAGTTTGAGTATTTATTAGATTTATGGCAAGCGGAAAAGCCTTCTAGTCACTCGGCAACACAGGAAAAGGTGGCGATTTTTTGGGCTTTACTTTTACTGGCTTCTCAATCAAAAGTGGAGTTAAAACAGGAGGATTTTTATCAGGATTTAACTATTTCTTTAATTAGGGTTTGCTGAAGGTATGGGGTTTTACCGATTATTTTCATCTGGTCAATTAACTAATTTTCAGAACGTAGAAAGTAGCGACTGTATCGCCAGTTCGTTCATCAGGTTCGGCTTCACCGTCCCGTTAACCTACTCCCAAGCTTCCGCAAACGCCTTCAGTGTCGCCTCGATAGCGGCCACCGGTTCGGGTTTTACCTGGAGTTGGCAAGATCCGGTCAGGACTGGTTTCATCCCCTCAATAATAATCAAAACATGAGGATTTTGAGGAAGATGCAGGAATTTATTGGCGATTTTCGGGGCATCGAATCCCTCAAAGCCGAACGGTAGGGACTCACGCGGTTTCGTTGAGAAAATTGTCGGAAAAGAGATATTAACTCAGAAAGCGATTATACTCAATGATCGAAGACTATTGACCGGCGATCGATGAACCAAGACAACGAGATTAGTCATTTACTAGACCTCATGCCTGCTTCGGGACGGATGATGACGCGCATTGTCAGCAAACCCGAAAGCAGCAAGGTAATCGAAACTAATTTTCCCCTACCCTGGCAAAGAGGGGTCAGACCGATTCCAATTAATTTTGACCTCTGGCGGCAATTATCAAGATCCCAACGGGATTTAGTCTTGTTAAGGGCTGTCTGTGTTTTAACGGCAGTAAAATGGTTTAAACCCGATCTCGATCGAGTAATTGCTCTGGCTGGTATGATCGGTTTAACCGTGGAAACCCTACAAACCGATGCCGTCGGGATGGCAGTGGCGGGGGGTTTAACTGCCTTGGCAATTAACCGGATTTGGCGGGAAAAACGCAGCCCCCAACGGGAATTAGACGCGGATGAGGCAGCCCTAAAAGTGGCCGTTAGACGCGGTTACACGGAAACCGAGGCCGCTAAAAGTTTATTATCGGCTATTGAGACTATAGCTGAAATTGAGGGGCGATCGAGTCTCAATTTTAATGAGTTATTGCGCTGTCAAAATCTGAAAAAATTAGCTAATCTCTCCTTTGTGGGTGTTCCCGATCAGGTGAGACAATCTTAAGGTTAGTTGTTTTGGCTACTGGCTTTCTTTTTACCGATTACCGATCACTGACTACTTAAATCCCTAACCCTAAAATAACTACTATAAAAATATTTTTCCCCTTGCTCAATGGCTGCAATTGACTCTTTAGAAAAAGTCTTAAAATATCACTTTGGCTACGATCAATTTCGACCGAATCAACGCCAAATAATTGAGGCTGCTTTAAATGATCAGGATTTATTAGTAATTATGCCCACCGGAGGCGGTAAATCTCTCTGTTTTCAGCTACCTGCTTTAATTAAAAAAGGGGTGACGGTGGTGGTTTCTCCCCTAATTGCTTTAATGCAGGATCAGGTAACTGCTTTAGCTGATAATGGCATCGGGGCAACATTTCTCAATAGCACTTTGAACGCGAAACAAGTCAGAGACAGAGAATCTTTAATCCTGCAAGGAAAAATTAAACTGTTATATGTCGCCCCAGAAAGATTATTATCGCCTAGTTTTTTAGACTTTTTAGCTGTTATTGATAATTACCTCGGTTTAGCCTGTTTAGCGGTGGATGAAGCTCACTGTGTCTCCGATTGGGGTCATGATTTTCGCCCTGAATATCGACAAATTAAACAAGTCCGTCAACGCTTTCCCTCCGTGCCAATTCTGGCTTTAACTGCCACCGCTACCCAACAGGTTAGGGAAGATATTATTCAACAATTAGGATTGCGAGATGCTTCCATTCATATTGCTAGTTTTAATCGTCCTAATCTTTATTATGAAGTTCGAGCTAAAACCAGTAAATCTTATCAGCAATTGTATCAATATATTAAAGGACAAAAAGGGTCTGGCATTGTTTATTGTATCAGCCGGAAAACCGTCGATCAAGTTGCCGAACAGTTACAAAAAGATGGTATTAATGCCCTACCCTATCATGCTGGTATGAACGATCAGGAAAGAAGCGAAAATCAAACCCGTTTTATTCGGGATGATGTGCAGATTATGGTGGCGACAATTGCCTTTGGTATGGGGATTAATAAACCGGATGTGCGCTTTGTCGTTCATTATGATTTACCCCGCAATTTAGAGGGATATTATCAAGAATCGGGCCGTGCGGGTAGGGACGGCGAACCGGCTAAATGTACCCTCTTTTTTAGCTTTGCCGATGCCAGAAAAATTGAGTATTTTATTAACCAAAAAACTGAGCAAAATGAACAACAGAAAGCTCGTCAACAATTGCGACAGGTGTTAGATTATGCTGAAGGGACTGAATGTAGAAGATCAAGTGTACTAGGCTACTTTGGAGAAAGTTTTGCGGGTAACTGTGGTAACTGTGATAACTGTCGGAATGGGAACAATTCTGAGGATTGGACAATCGAAGCACAAAAATTTTTATCCTGTGTGGCGCGGACGGGACAAAAATTCGGTATGATGCACATAATCAACGTACTTAGGGGAGGAAAAGGTGAAAGAATCACCCAATATCAACATCATTTATTATCCACTTATGGCATCGGTAAGGATAAAACTCTCGGGGAGTGGAAACGTTTAAGTCGTTCCCTTGTCCAGCAAAATCTACTGGTAGAAACAGAAGACAATTTTAGAATCTTGAAACTTAATCAACATAGTTGGGAAGTGATGCGGAAACAGCGTTCCGTGTTTATTGCCGTCCCCCAAAAAGCTAACGGTCCAATCTTGGGAGACGACAATCCCAATACGATGGAAAGTGATTTATTATTCGATCGCTTGCGACAACTGCGGAAAAAAATTGCTGATAGTCAAGGGGTTCCTCCCTACGTTATTTTCCATGATTCTAGTCTGCGTTTGATGGCCCAATCAAAACCCCGGAGTTTAGAGCAGTTTCGTCAAATTTCTGGAGTAGTACAAAGCAAAGTTCAACAGTATGGGGATATATTTATAGCGGCAATTAATGATTTTTGTCAGGATAGTCTTCCCTCTACTCAATTCCTCACTCTCCAATACTATCAAGATGGTTTGAATGCGGAAGAAATCGCTCGCAAAAGAAGCTTAAAAGTCTCAACCATCTATGAACATTTAGCTAAATTGCTGGAAGCTGGTTACGAAATTGATATTAATCAGTTAGTTCCTAAGAATAAACAGGAATATATTCGTTTAGCGATTAAAAAAGTTGGCGATCAATCCCTGAAAACTCTCAAAGAAAATCTGGGAGATAATTATAGTTATGAGGAAATTAAATTAGTTGTTGCTTGGCAAAGACGACTTTAAAAACTATAGGAGAGCGGGGAAGTAGGGGAGTTTTTTCAGTAAACAGTGAACTGATAACTGATAACTGATAACTGATAACTGAATTAAGCAAACCCTATTTAGGGGACAAGCGTTCTTGTATTTTATTAATTGCCCAGCTTAAAATCGCCCCCGCAATTAAAATACTAATAGCAGGATTGAATAAGGGCAGCCAAAGACGCTGAAAAAGTTTAAATCCTAGAGGAATTCCCGTGGATTCACCAATAACAGCCACGGCAAACCAGAGAAAACCCGCTATCACTAAAAACACATCAAATATTAAGATTCTATTCAACCACTTGACAAATTGCTCTTTCATTGCAGCAAAAACTTAGGTTATTTATACAGTTTATTCACGAAAAAGTATAGCACTTTCACCTTAATCCCAAGCTCTCCAGAGCCAAGCTAGTCCGGCAGTAATAATTAAAACTTTAGTTAACCAATCTCCCCAGCGCACATATAAAGTCCTCGTATCCCGTCGATAAATTGTTTCGCTATGAATTTGATATTTATCCAAATCCGATAGCCAAAGGTGATTACCGTGGGGATCGACAAAAGCAGAATAACCTGTATTGGTGGCCCGGGCCATCCATCGATCGGTTTCGATCGCTCGCATGGTATCCTGAGCATGGTGTTGAGCGGGCATGGCGTGGCTATAATGGGCGTTATTAGAAGCAGTAATAATAAATTCGCCTCCCCTAGCAGTTTGACGGCGAAAATGTTCGGAAAAAGCTGATTCGTAACAAATGCCCACAATTATTTTACCGAAAGGACTGTTAATAATTTGATCGGGATCTCCCGGGATTAAGTGCGCTTGCAAGGGAGAAAGGCGATCAACAATTCCGCCCAAAATTTCGTGAAAAGGAACGTATTCGCCTAAAGGCACGAGAATTACTTTATCATACCGACTAATCACCTGTCCCTCGCCATCAATGGTCAAGAGACTATTGTTATAACCCTTGTCCACCTTGCCGAATGCACCCAACCAGATCGGCGTTTTTTTGGCTAAAATTGCCGAATAAATCGAGCTATTATTGACTAAGTTCTCCCAATAATAGGGTAAAGCGGTTTCAGGAGTTAAGACGGCATCTACTCCTTGATCGGCGAGAATTTGATAACCAGAGGTGTAACCTTCGATCGCCTTTTGAAATCCTAGGGGCGAAAGTTTAATTGTGTTGGGAATATTGCCCTGAATTACCCCAATTTTTATCCCTAAATCCCTTGACTTTTTGATCGGTTTATGGTATGTGTTCCATCCCCAGAGATGGAGGCTAAAACAAATGAGGAGGGGTAAAGAGAGAAAAGCGAGATTTTGCCGCGATTGACGGATTAGGAGCAAGCTTTCGGCTATTAAACCGTTAACTGCGACAATTGCCGCCGTTACCGTCGTAAAACCCGATAATTTGCCCAATTGCAGAATCAATAAATTATGGGGACTTTGACTATAAGCAAGGGTAGTCCACCAGAGAGGGGATTGACTCCAGAGAGATTCTAACCCACACCAGAGGGCAGTGCCGATGAAAACCCGTAGGAGAGCATCGCGAAAAGATGACTGATTAACACTTTTGTTGACATAAAACATGACTAACGTCCAAGTTAGCACGATCGCCGTTCCCCAAAAAGTGATAAACAACCAACAAAACAGAGCAATTAACAAACTCGCTAACCAGGGGACACCCATCCACGTCATCGGGTGAATTCCCGTGATCCAGAATAAAGCGAGGCCATGGTAGGCAAAACCCCAACCAAAACCGTATAAAAGCTGTTTTTTTAGGGATTTTTCCGCTAATCTCACAATAATCCACAGGGGGACGAGAGAAATCCAAGCGAGTAACCACCAAGAAACTGGCGCTACTGTTAACCCCATCCCCACACCGGCCAAAATTGCCCAGAGAAAACGCACCATCTTTCACTCCAGTCAGGTTAAACTCCTCTGACCTACTAGATCTCAGAGTAGCTAGAGGGAAGACAAAAAACAAGAGACAGACAGAAGTTTTGGCTACATCTACAATAGATCAGTTAGCGAGTAAAAAAGCCCCTCGATCAGATGCTATGGCACGCTATAGACTCAGATAAACAGGGAGATGGGGAATGTCACCCTTACCCTAAAAGCCTAAACTCGGACTGAATAAATGATTGAATACATGGATAATTTTAACCCCAAATTAACGGCTCTGGCTCTTGTCTTGAATGTTGAGGAAAATCTTGAAGATATTTTTCGGAAAATAGCTAGTATGAGCGCTCATAAATTGCGAGCGCGGCGCTGTTTAATCCTGTTAAGCTCTCCACAGGAATTAAAAGGGGAAATTACCGATTATCTAGAAGTTTTTGCCCATTATGATGAGCTATCACCTTTAGCTGATCAAGAAATAATTAAACTTGATCAAGCTATTGCCGACAATGTAGCGGCCACAGGGAAACCTTTACTAATTAAGGATATAACTCGATCATCATTTGCCAGTGCAGCCAGTTATCCAAAAAGATCAAATAATAATAGTTTTATAGCCGCACCGATTATCCTCAATCAGCAGATAATTGGAGTAATTAATCTCAGTTTTCCCCTAGACAAAAAACATTTTGAACCATTAGATTTAGAAATCTTGCAGTTATTCGCTCAACAGGCAGCCCAATCCCTGCAAATTTTTCATTTGCAAGGGATGTTAAAATCTCGTTTTGTGGCCATGGCAGTGACTAGAGAAATAGCAGAAATTCAGTCCGAACATTCGATCGCTGTCCATCCTTATCCCCCGAAATTAGCCAAAATTGTCGCTAAGGCTTTTTTTAAAGAATTAACTCAGGCCGGTTTTGGAACCCATGAAGTTATTGAGATTGCCAATGAGGTTTTGAATTTACTACAAAAGACTCTTAATAAACATAAAAATCGTCTGGAAGGAAAAGATTGAGCGCTAGTCAAGAGTTAAAATCGACTCACTTGCCACTCCCGTGCAGTCCTAAGTAATAATTGAGATGGTTAACAGCTTAATTTACTGATTACCGCTGCCGTCCTGCCGTCCTAATTCATAGACACCAGAGGCAACACAAGCGAGAATACCGACACTAATCGGCCAACTTTTTCCTAAACTAATCTCAATTAACCAATCGGAGAAACCGCCGAGAATGAGAAAGGGAATAATACTAAAGATAGAGGCATAAAAAGCATTTTGGGATTCCCTGGCGACGCGAGTTTTTTCAAACTCCTCTAGGGAAGTATAGAGGAAACGCTCGGCAAAATTAAACCAGCGATAGAAAATTTCTATAAACCAATTTCGCACCCCAGCTAACCCCAAATATAATGCTAAAGACCAGAGACAGCTACCAGCAATAAAGGCCGGAGAAATATTGATAGTGAAGGGCAGAAAGTCGATTACCATAAATGAGAGCCACAGAAGTGGTAAATTTGAGCGAACGGCTTGATCGATTTTAACAAGTCTTGACCTTTGCACCAAAGAGATGAAAATTCTTCAGATTGTTCCTTCGATTTCCCTTGTTTACGGTGGCCC
Source organism: Microcystis sp. CS-574 (assembly GCF_028329095.1). Taxonomy (NCBI): domain Bacteria; kingdom Bacillati; phylum Cyanobacteriota; class Cyanophyceae; order Chroococcales; family Microcystaceae; genus Microcystis; species Microcystis sp. CS-574. Next base: position 14,590 of record NZ_JAQMSY010000234.1, on the reverse strand, counting down.
TAGTCAAATGGTACTTGGTTTGTCAGCAGCCCTGGCCCAACTGGGCCAAGATGTGACTATTATTACCACCGATTCCAATGGTGACACGGGACAAGCACCCCTAGATGTGCCTTTAGGGGTCCCTGTTAGTCAAAATGGCTATCAAATCTATTATTTTCCCTGTTCTCCCTTTCGGCGCTATAAATTTTCCCTTGATCTGTTTACTTGGTTGGCTAATAGGGCAAAAGATTACGATATCGCTCACATTCATGCTTTATTCTCCCCGGTGAGCAGTATATCAGCTTCGATCGCTCGTTATCATCAACTGCCCTATATTCTCCGTCCCCTAGGCACCCTCGATCCGGCAGATTTGCAAAAAAAACGGCAACTTAAACAAATATATGCCAATTTTCTGGAAAAACCCAATTTAGCGGCGGCGGCGGCAATTCATTTTACCAGTCAGCAGGAGTGTCAAACTTCCAAAAGATTTAATATAAAAACTAAGGATATTGTCATCCCCCTAGGGGTAGATTTTTTTAACCCACAAGCTTTACCAGTAAAGGGTTTTGATCTTCCCGAAAATAAACCGATCATCCTCTATATGTCCCGTCTTGATCCGAAAAAAGGTCTAGATTTATTGCTGCCCAGTTTAGAAAGGTTGTTAGAAAATGGTCTAGATTTTCATTTTGTCTTAGCAGGAAGCAATCCCCAGGACCGGGAGTACGAAAATCAGATTAAAAATCAGATCGAGCGGTCAATATTGGGCAAAAATACGACAATTACCGGATTTGTCACCAGAGAAGTCAAAAATAGCCTCCTCGCTAGGGCCGATTTATTTGTTTTACCTTCCTACTATGAAAATTTTGGCATCGCGGTTGCCGAAGCTATGGCCGCCGGAATTCCTGTGGTGATCTCAGACCGGGTGGATCTGCACCCTGCGGTGGCAGCAGCGGCTGCGGGATGGGTGACAGCTTGTCAGCTTGAGGATTTAACTAATACTTTGGCAACGGCTATCACTAATCCTGAAATTCGCCAACAATGGGGGAAAAATGCCAGGGATTTAGTCTTAAATCAATATAGTTGGTCAGCGATCGCTGAACAGATGCTAACTGTCTATCAAAATCTAGTCTGAGCTATCGATCGGCCCCTACTCGATCGAAGTCACAGACGGATTAAGATTTAAGCCATCAGGATAATCAGCACTAAAAATGCCAGTAGGGTTAAACCTGATTGCAGAAAGACGGGAAGCGCAAAAGAATTCATAACAGTAGCTCACTTTCTAGGGACGGCTCTATTTCCAATATACGCTTTCATCTCCGCTAATTCCTCATATTTCCGTAGCCAATGTCATCATCTCATCATTTATTCATCCCATAGGGAAAATTTGAGGCAAATTGTACCGCATTCAAACTGGGTAGGGAACATTTTAATACAAATGTACAAAACTTAGTCACTCCCCACCCCGTTAAGTAGCTAAGTAGTTAGGTGTTAAAAACTATCAGACACCCCCCTTATCAAGGGGGGATTAAGGGGGGATCGGCACCCCCCTTATCAAGGGGGGATTAAGGGGGGATCGAACCCAAAATCTATCTTCAATTTAATTATAACCAGCTACTTAACTTAAGTTTCAGCGTCATGATTATAATTAGGGAATGATAGAAATTCTTAGACAATAGGATCACATCAGTGTTGATAAATCATCTTTTCTTCGGCGCTTTTCTACCCCTTGATACTCTCCTGTCCACCCAGGGGATTATGGTTATGCTTCTGGCCGCTTATGCCTTAGCCATGTGGATGTTTCTAACCAGCGCCCCAAAAGTTCATACAATCATGGTGACAGATTTGGAGACAGCCCGACAATTTTATGAAGGACTTTTAAATTTACCCACGGCCGATGTCCCCCTCCATTACTATTACAATTATGAGCAGACGATGGGCAATAATATGATTGACCCATTTTATATGTCTAGTAATCCGGCTGTGACTACTGCCAACCCTTCTTTGGGAGATCAACCCCAGGGTTTATGGTATCAGTTGAAGAAAAATACCCAACTGCACATCGTTGGTGGAGCAACCGCAGGTTATAAGGATCGTCATCGTCACGTTTGTTTTGATCACGATTGTTTAGAACAAATTCTGCTGCGGGTGGAATCACGACGCTTAAAGTATAAAGTTCGTCGCAATAAACCTTTAAATTTTTTGGTCAAAGATAATGCTGATCGCGTGATTGAAATGGCCGAAGTCTCGAATTAGTTAACGGTAATTAGATTGGGGGCAACTATAACGGTAAATAACTAAACTTATGAATGCTCAACTGCTCACAATCGTTTTAATTTCTTTAGGGGTAGGTATTGGTTTGGCTATTCTACTCCTAATTTTAGTCAAGTTAAGACGCTGCAACCAACAGGTAAATAGTATTGTCGATCATCACTCTCTCATCGGTTTAATTGGAGTTGTTCAAATCCCCTTCGACAAAAATAGCAAGGGGAAAGTACGAGTTAATGTCGGAGATAGTCTGATCGATATAGTAGCGATAACGGAAGGGGAAGAACAATTTAATGTCGGGGATCAAGCATTTATCCTCAATTTCCAGGATAATAAAGTTTTAGTCATTGCGGAAAAGTATATCAGGGGCGATTTGTAATTTCTTCTAAACCAAAGGGTAACTAACTATGAATAGTCAAAATAATTCCTATCTCATCCAAATTAATCCCAACCAATACGACAACAATAACAATAACAGTGCTGGCAATTTATTATTGAATAGTGTTCCCATTGCTTTATTGATATTTCTGGGAGTCGGTGCGATTTGGTTTATCAATTCTTTTTTGTGTATTTGTAAACCCAATGAAGTGGTAATTCTGAGTGGGATGAAACGCAAATCAAAAGATAGACAGGATGTGGGGTATCGAGTGGTATCGGGGGGTCGGGCGATTCGTATTCCAATTTTAGAAACCGTTAAACGCATGGATGTCACCACAACCCCGATCAGAATTGAGATTAAAAATGCCTATTCTAAGGGCAATATTCCCCTGAATATAGTGGCCATTGCTAACGTGAAAGTTAGTTCTAAACCTGAAATAGTCGGCAATGCGATCGAACGTTTTTTAGATCGAGATCGAGAAGAAATTATTCGCGTAGCTAAAGAAACTTTAGAAGGAAACTTGCGGGGTGTAGTCGCAACAATGACCCCCGAACAAGTGAACGAAGATCGCCTAAAATTTGCCGAAAGTATTACCAGTAACGTCAGTCAAGATCTGTTTAAACTCGGTTTAGAAATTGATACTCTCAAAATTCAAAATGTTGCCGATGACGTGGATTATCTTAACTCCCTCGGACGGGAAAGAATCGCTTTAGTCATGCGTGATGCTGAAATTGCTGAATCAAATGCCCTCAATGAAGCTGAACAAATAGTTGCGGAATGTGAGGAACAGGCAACCGTGGCTAAAACCCGCGATCAAATTATCATTTTAGAGCAAGAAAACGAGTTGAGAAAGTTAAAAGCAAAACTGGAACAACAGGCAAAATCGGAAGAAGAAATAACTATTGCTGCCGCTAAGGAAAAACGTGCTATAGTTGAGGAAAAATTGCAACAGGTTAGGGCAGAATTGGAAAGATTACGTCTCCAAGCAGATCAAGTTTTACCCGCAGAAGCGCAGCAGGAAGCTGAAACTTTCCGCGCTAGAGGAGAAGCGGCAATTTTTGAAGAAAATGCCAAAGCTGAAGCCTTGGTTAACGAATTATTTGCAGAAGTCTGGCAAAACACCGGCAGCGAAGCAGAAGCAATTTTCTTGATTCAACAGTTAGAAACTATCCTGGAGGAGGCGATTAAAATTCCTAAACGATTACACCTCGAGCGAGTTAATATCGTTGATAATGGCGATGGTAAATCCCTGGCTGCCCTGATCAAAGTCTATCCCGAAATCGTCAATCAATTCCTCGCCAGTGTCCATCAAACCCTCGGTATTGATGTGGTGGGAACTCTCACCAATAAAATCGAAAAATAGCAGTCAGAAAACCTACTAGACAGGCCTTCTAAAATATATTGTAACCGAGATCGAGTAGGGTTAAAACCGCCCTCGATCTCACCGATAAGAATCCCCGTCTTTTGCAAGCGGGGAAATGTCAACTCATCAATACTTGGGACTCTATCAATCGATTTTCCCAGTCGAAGCGGCATTAACTATAAACTTGCTAAAACCTCTTTAGCGGCGGCCAAAGTCCGTTCGATATCGGCCTCTGTGTGAGCTAAGGAAGTAAAACCAGCTTCAAACTGGGAAGGAGCTAGATAAACGCCTCTTTCCAACATTCCCCGGTGAAAACGACCAAATTTAGCCACATCGGCCTTTTTGGCATCTTCATAGTTATGCACGGGGGAGCCAGTGAAAAACATTCCGAACATGGCACTAATATAACCTCCAGAAACGCTGTGACCAGCCTCTCTGGCCACTTTCAGCAGCCCTTCAGTTAAGGATTTGGTCACTTTATTGAGATATTGGTAGGTGCCGGGGCGCTGGAGTAACTCGAGGGTTTTAATTCCTGCTGTCATGGCCAAAGGGTTGCCGGATAAGGTTCCCGCTTGGTACATCGGGCCGGCCGGAGCCACCATCGCCATAATATCGGCCCGACCGCCGTAGGCCCCCACTGGCAGCCCACCGCCGATAACTTTGCCCAGGGTGGTTAAATCGGGGGTAATGCCGAATTTTTCCTGAGCGCCACCGTAGGCGATGCGAAATCCGGTCATTACCTCATCAAACATTAACAAGGCTCCGTATTCCTTAGTTAATTCCCGCAATCCTTCTAAAAAGCCAGCATCCGGCACGATAAAGCCGGCATTACCCACCACTGGTTCTAAAATTACCCCGGCGATAGAGTCGGGATTTTCGACAAAGAGGGCTTTTACCGCTTCCAGGTCATTGTAGGGGGCGGTTAAAGTGTTGTTAGTGGTGGTTTTGGGAACCCCCGGCGAGTCGGGTAAACCCAGGGTGGCTACACCAGAGCCGGCTTTAACCAGGAACATATCGGCATGACCGTGGTAACAGCCCTCGAATTTGATGATTTTATCCCGGCCGGTAAAAGCCCGCATTAAGCGCAGGACCGACATACAGGCTTCGGTGCCGGAATTGACAAAACGCACCATTTCAATGCTGGGAACGGCATCAATCACCATTTCAGCGAGAATATTTTCCTGGACACAGGGAGCGCCAAAACTGGTCCCTTTGTCTAAGGCCTGGTGTAGGGCGGCAATCACTTCGGGATGGGCATGACCACAGATAGCCGGCCCCCAAGTTCCCACATAGTCGATGTATTCGTTACCGTCCACGTCGCGAATATAGGCCCCTTTGACGCTTTCAAAAACGATGGGTTGACCACCGACGGATTTAAAGGCCCGCACGGGGGAACTTACACCCCCCGGCATTAATTTTTGAGCGGCTGTAAAGATTTCTTTCGATTTTGTTGTTTGATACGAAGATGTGCTAACCAATCCTGTCTCCTTGTCTATTTGAGTCTATCGATTCCGGGGAATGCCCGGAGTTTTGTTTTGTTAATTTCCTGCTGCTTGTTCCATTTTAAAGATCACCAGCCTACATTTTACGCAATTTTTTCCCTAAGAAAGGCGCTGGTCGGCTCAAGTCTCGCTATTGTTAACTTGTAGCTTGATCCTTAACAACTTAAGTAGCTGGTTATAATTAAATTAAAAATGGATTTTAGGTTTGATCCCCCCTGCCCCCCTTGATAAGGGGGGTGCCGATCCCCCCTTAATCCCCCCTTAATAAGGGGGGCATCTGACAACTTTTAACGCCTACCTACTTATGTAATTGGCTGAGAAGGGGCGAAAATTTCACTTTTGACAATTTTTCCACAATCTTTTCAGAATTGCCAGAAAAACCTAGCAATGGGCGAAGTTATTGCTATTGATAGATTTTAGACCGGAAAGAGCGATCAAAAAAAGCTCCGGTTTTCCACAGATTTTCCACAGGGGAATTCTTGCTATTATTTCTTAGCGTACAAAAAAACTATTCCTGCTATGAAATTTACCAGTAGTCAAAGCGAACTCAACAGCAATTTATCCCTAGTTAGTCGGGCCGTTGCCAGTCGTCCTACCCATCCGGTGTTGGGCAATGTTCTTTTTTGTGCCGATGAGGAAAAGGGCGAAATTAGCCTGACTGCTTTTGATTTGAGTTTAGGGATTCGCACCAGTTTTCGGGCCGAGGTGGTGGAAGGGGGCAAAATTACCCTGCCGGCAAAATTGCTTAACGATATTGTCTCTCGTTTGGGAGAGGGGGAAATCACTATCTCTGTGGAAGAAAACGAGAATGATGAGGAGCATAGTCTCGCTTTCCTGAAAACTGCCTCGGCACAGTTCCAAATTCGCGGCATGAAGGCCGATGAGTTCCCAGAATTGCCCACGGTGGCCGATGGAGAAATTGTTAATTTACCTATAGTTGCCTTGACAGAGGGACTAAAAGGTGCATTGTTTGCCGCTAGTGGCGATGAAACTAAACAGGTGTTGACGGGGGTGCATTTAACTAAAACCGTCGATTGTCTAGAATTTGCCGCTACAGACGGTCATCGTTTAGCGGTGGTACAAACTCCCCTAGAGGAGGTGGAAAGTGCCTCTGGTGGCTTTAATGTCACCATTCCGGCCCGGGCCCTGCGAGAATTGGAAAGAATGATGGCAACAAAACAAAATATCGAGACTATTACTCTGCACGTGGATGATTCTCAAGTCATCTTTGAAATGGGGGAACAGAGGTTAACCAGTCGTAAGTTAGAAGGGGCCTATCCCACTTATAATCAGTTAATTCCTAAATCCTTCGAGCGTTCTTTGGTTTTAGACCGCAAACAGTTAATCCGTTGTTTGGAATTAGTGGCGGTTTTATCGGACCAAAAGAATAATTTAGTCAAGTTTAGTCTCGATAGCGAAAATGACCGTTTATCCCTAGCGGTGGAATCTCCTGATTTAGGTAGTGCTAAAGAGTCCATGGCGGCGGAAATTCAGGGAGAAAGTGGCGATATTGCCTTTAATGTTAAATATTTGATGGACGGTTTGAAGGCTTTACCCAATAATGATATCCAAATGCAGTTAAATGCTAGTACCCAACCGGTTATTTTTACCCCCTTGGGAGGTTTAAAGATGACCTATTTGGTGATGCCGGTACAAATTCGTCAGTAATTCTGACTTAATCGGAATTGTGGGATCTGTTTTTAACCTATCCCAAGCACTGGATTGTAAGTAGCTGGTTATAATTAAATTGAAGATAGATTTTGGGTTCGATCCCTCCTTAATCCCCCCTTGATAAGGGGGGTGTCTGATAGTTTTTAACGCCTAACTACTTATTAACTCAATCCTATTTTCTCGCCAAAGGATTGGGTTTCTTCTCTCTATTTTGGCGATATACTGTTGATCATTGAACAAGTTAACGGATTGAATTGATATGTTATTATCTACTCCTGAAACAATTCAGCATATTCTTTGGCAAGGGCCACTAGAATTGGACAACGAACAAATTGCGGAAGAAAATTTTAGATTTATCTCACCTCCCTCACGGCCCAGCTATGCACCAACTGTTAGCATCGGACAACCAGAAGTTTGGCCATTAGCTGAACTTTATTCTGGTGTAATTCCCTCTTGGTTAGAGGTAAAACAGAATGAGGCACAGTTTTTTTTAGTCCGTTTTGCCTGTTCTCTTCGTAATAGTGGAGAAGATAAATTTCAAATTACTCAAGCTAAATTTTCTGTTGATTTACTGCCCGATAATCAACAAAACCGGGCTATTGCTTTTGATCTATATCCGTTAGAAATCAATCAGGAAATCAAGCGTAACTGTAAAGTTAGTCTGTCCCCCAATATCAAGTTTAAGGAAGCTCAGGCAAGTTTAGGAGGAACAGATTTTGCCCTAGAATACACCGAATTACAACCAACAATTATAGCCACAGGAGTTGGGGAATATAAGGCTGATTGGGAATATCGAAAAGCACAGGGAAAAGGAGTTCAAGGAAGTAAATTTATGCACATGATTGTCAAAGTCCCTAATAATATGCAATTGGTGAGGACTAAGTTAAATTTAACTGCCCGCTTGGAACAAAATGGTAATCCCTTAGTTAAATGGCTTTTTAAAACTGACATTAAAAAAGTGCCAAGCGATTGCTTAATAGTCAATTTAGTTAGCTAATATTTACTTAATTCCCACATCAATAAATGCTTGATCAATAGCATCTAATTGGTGAGGAGAAGCGTTAAGTGATACTTCGGCTCTTTTTTCAAATACTCTACGACTCTCAGAGAAACTATCGAGCTCGGAAATATCTTCTAGAACAGCGCCGAATAGATTAAGAGCAAATTCGCCATTAAAAAGAGGCTGTCCATTGATGACAGTGTTATGAATTGTCATCAATCGATAAAAAGCATGACTATGAATCAAGGAAAGTTCATGATAATTCTCGGCCGTATTCCAATCATTTATTTGTATTTGTTGATAGAAAGACTCTGCATCTTTAAACCTTAAAGAAAGTAATGTATCTAATCGTCTCAGGGATCCGGTTCCTTCTTGAAAGTTTTCTCCCACATCCCACAGCCAATTATGAGGATTATTCCAATAAGAACGATTATCCCTATAATAGTTACGCACTAAAACCGCAAATATATCACAAAAAGATTCTTCAAGTGCATTTTTTTCTAAAAACTCATCATCTTTCCGTCGTATTTTTTCTGGAGACTGACTATACTCACTATTAATTTCTTCCTTAATTTGCTGAATTAAACCATGACAAAATTCATGAGCTACTGCTGTGATATCGGTTCCATAGGAACGGTTTATACCATTAATTTCTCTTTGTGCAAATAAGGCTCGTTTTGTGTACCATGCGGCAGGCTGATAGTAACCATTTATTGTGGCAACATTAATGATAGCTTTATATTGATCTAGTGGTCTGCTGAAGTTACCGTTGATAAACTGGGCAACGGTTTTAACATTATTGCGAGCTTGTTGGCAAAAATCGTGACAAGGATCATCGACTAATAGGTGGTCAGCAAGAGTGATATTAGAGGAATAATTCTCATATCTCAAATTATAAGTTTGTGGAAGCCCGAAGTTGCCATTATATGGTGCGCCATGGCATTCTGTGCAGAACATAAGTTTTTGCCCCCGATAAATTCATAAGTTCCAGTCAGTGGTTAAGTAATTAATCTTGTTAGAAAGTCGCCCAATGTGTCAAGATGGCAAAATTGCCAGAATTTAGGCAAAGCAAAGCCACAAAAAGTCGATCCCCCCTTGATAAGGGTGGTGTCTGAAAGTTTTTAACACCTACCTACTTATTTCCTGTTAAAAAGTGAGTTATATTTGAATAATGCAAAAAAAGTTTACCAAAACCAGCCCAATAGTTAGGGATATTTGGGTAAATATCTCCAAACGATAGACAGTTTGGCAGTAGGTTATGGACAGAACCCTTTTAGCAGAAGGTTCTCAAATTTGAGAGTTCGAGGATTATCTCACCTGTGTGGGCATCTATCATATAATCAGTTAATTCCAGTGATGTTCCAACAGATTTTCCGCCACTGGTTGGAGCCATAACTTTAATATTCGTAACATAAACAAGTCTCCATTCACCTAGCTTGTGACTGGAGCCATTAGAAAAGTGTTTGAAATAATAGTAAAGCTGGGGATTAACATCACAATGCTTTAGGGCTTCTGGGGAAATAGGCTCACCCTTCTTAAGATTAAGACAATATTCGCTTATCGAATCTTTTAGATCTTTTTCAGTAACTTTCGGATTTTTGTCAGGAAATCCTTTTTTTACAGCTTCATCTTGAGCAACTTCAGACGAGTTTGCAAACAAAAATTTATTGTCTTCGTCTAAATCAACAATGATCGAGGAGCCGTATAAAGGGATACCTTGGTATCGGAGGCGATATTTGAATTTGAATGCTTGAGTAAATTTCGATTGATACTTATCTACAAGTTCTAATTCAACCAGCAAACCCGTGGACAATCGGACTTGCCGAGTGTTCCTCGGCTCGGGTTTGGGCTGAAGGCTTTTGGGCTGAGAGTCAGTGAAGCGGCGAAGCTTCTGCCCTGCGCCACCGGGCGAATCCGAGCGGGAAAACTCAATTGCTCCATGTTCTAATTCAGTTGTTTTTTTCTTTTCTAACTGTTTTGGCATTGTGTTACAAAAACGAGATAAAATAACTTTGTATGTACATTTACATTAAAAAAATTGATCGAACTATGTCAAGTCTGTACAGATAGATTTTTGTTTCGCAATGTGTACATACACTGACAGCGTTATGTGTATGTACAGTAACAGCGTCATGTGTATGTACAGTGACAACGTTAAAAAATTTTCATGTATTGTGGTACAAAACGCACATATAAAAACAGCCCTCACCAGTTCAGTGATCGATACCCCATCGGTCTCTTCGGTCATCAGCAACCTCTTTCCTACAATCATCTACAGGGTTGCACTACAAAGGCTAACAAACCAATTACTGATAATTTTCACAAGGTTTACAAAAATTAATGCAGATTTTTTATGCACATCCCCCAGATTAGCCTGTATTATATGAACATAACTATTGAATTGATCAAAACGGGCATCTAGGGCTAAATCATCAGAGTAACATCTAAACCTATGAGCGATCTGGACACAGAAAATCAAAGACAAAGCGATGAAGACCGACAAAGAGATGCTGCGGTGTATTTGCATCTCCTCAACAATTTGACCGATTTGGACATTAGTGAGGATAGTCCCAAACCGAATGAGTACAAAATAGCCAAACAATGGGGACAAAATCGCATTTTTGTCCGGCGAGTGCTGCGTTCGGTGATGGGAGAGCTTTACCAAGAAAAGGAACGCGAGGAGCGGGTACCCAGTTTAAGCTTGGGGAAATTAGTTACTATTCTTAGCTCACTGGAGGCTTATTGGCAAGGAGAGTCAGCCAAAAATAAGGATAGTTTAGCCCAGAAAATGATCAATAAGTTTACCCAACAAGAAAAACAACGAGTTCTCAAAAAATATGCACAGTTATCTCTGGATGAAAGAGATAAATTGAAATTACTTGTTCATCCCGAAGCTGGTTTACTTGAGCAGTTAAAAGAGATCATTACCGATGAAATACAGCCGGATTCCCTAGACGTTGTTAGCTTTTATAAACAGGCCATTAATCTATACAGTTCCCAAAAACAACAACACAGTTACCTAAAATCTCTTGACCCAAATGATAATCAAAATCTAGATGAATCTTTAAAGCTAGTTAATCAGATTATAGAGTATATTCAACCCCGATTAAAAAAATATTATCAGCATTTATCAACAGACTCGGAGCGGGAAATTATCAAGGATTTGGTTGATAAGATTTTAAGAGAAGTGAGCCGGACAGAATTTCAAGCTGGACTCAGACAAATTAAAACTGTTGTCGGGCAATGTCCAGATTTTGTTCAGAATAATTTAACTAGCGATTCCATATCCAATCTCTTTTTGGAAAGCCTGAGCAATTCAATTATCAAAAATAATTTATTAGGAGATAAATTTCCCGTTTATATCGACTATTTAGAAATTGAGAAGGTCAAACCTCTGCCTCTAAAATTATACCGAGGCAAAACAGGTTTAATCAATACCGATTTTCTCGATGATCCTGAAGACGAAAATGAGTATTATGCTCAAGGATTAGAAAAACAGATAGCTTATAGGGTGCGAGTGTATTTTTATGTCTATCCCCCAGAGAACTGGAAACCAAAACCAACCTTAGAAGAAAAAGAAATCAGCCAATTTTTCAAGCAAGAAGAATCAAACAGTCGATTAGAATTTTGTGAAGAAGTGGTAGGTGTGGGCAGTCCTATTGCTCATATCACCACCGCAATTAATCGATTTTTGTTTGAGGGGATAGATATTTTGAAAAAGCAAGGATATCTGCCTGTCACCCAAAAAATAGTCAGTGAAGATACAGTGATTGGCAATACAAGAAATAGTGCTGTTTGGTCTTATTCTCTGGTTAAGTTATGCAAACAGGAAGATGTGAAAAAATCTCTAGAAGGTGAAATTAATTATAATCAAATTGTCGCCGATCAAGAATTAGCAACAGGAGAATTTTATGGATTCGATCTTCTAGAATCTGCCGCTAAGTCTGCCCTTCACGCTCGACTGAGAGCCATTGAAAAAACGGCAATTGATTCTCAGCAATATCTACAACAACTTTGTCAGAGAATTGAGGAAAAATATATACTAGAAAAAGCAGAAAAATGGATAAAATTCTACCCTTTCTCTCTCAGGGCTATGCAAGATTATTTAGAAAAAAAGCTGTTTAAGGATAAATATCGCAATTGGGATGAGAGAAATTTCAAGGAAGTTAATAATAATCAAGCTTGGAGTATGGTGGCCTATGAAGCACATTTGGCAATTATTCAAGTATATCTTCAAGAGGGTCTCTATCGTATTGCCCAAAAATATCTTGAGGTTATTAAACCCCATATCGAAAAGGGACGACTAGACGATAAACTATTAGTTAGTCTCTACTATCTCTGTCTATTTGATTATCATTTTTATACAGACCTTGAAGATGAGGAACGTGACCATCAAGAAAGGGGTTCTGCAATTCGTAAAGCTGAAGAATATTTGAACACTGCTGAAGAATATTTGCAGAAATATTTGAAAGAATACGCAATCATTGGTGAATACTCTCAAACTAATGCTCATCCTTTTTTCTATTATTTATCTCGTATCTATTCTCACCGCGCTAAAATTTATATCTTTTTCCCTTACATTGCTCAATTACCCAATCCCAAAACTCATTTATTAATTGAACCTCTTCGTCTCTTAGAAAAAGCTCGTATTTATGCGGCTAGAGACGGTGATGCTAATTACTATGCTTACTGGACAGTGTATCAAATTTGGTCTTATTTAATCACCGCCTATGTCGGAGACACCAAGCTATTAAAGGGAAAATTTAGCCGCCAAAATTGTCTAGGATGGGCCGAACGTTTAATTAAAAATGCTCTTGATTGTTATGGAGAGCGAGGCAGAAAATCTTATCAACAGATAAAAAATTATAGTGGTAAACAGAAAACAGAGTTTAGTGGATTAAAACCGGATTCGACTATTATATTTTATGAGCAATACAATGATATTTATGTGCAAACCATTCCCCCAATTATTGAAATCGGAAAGGGTAGCAGCCACTTAGACGAGTTTTATCAAAAAACTATTGAAATCGGAAAGGGCAGCAGAAACTTAGACGAGTTTTATCAAAAAATTCAAAAAACATTTAATGAATCTAGTCAATCTCAAGAAGAAATTACACAGCCAACTATGCCAGACAATCCAGACAATAAAGCTTCTTCATTTAGTATTGAAGAAATATTTGGTATTCAAGAAAAAATTATACAGCTACCCATGTCAGCATTAACTTACCTTGACTCAAATTCAGATAATAAAGTTTATTTATTTGGTATTCACGCTAGTCTTCTTTTATTTGGGTTGGGACTGGTGGAACTTTGTAAAGATAATCAGGAAGAAGGATTAGAAGAAAGTATTCGTATGGCGATGAAAAGGTTTACTTTAGGAGCGGCAATTGCATCTGAGGGAACAGTGGATGAAAAAAGAGGAGAAAAAACCTATCTTCAGCGAATATTTACCGAGCAAAAGCAAAATAAAGATCAAAAAATGCCCGAAGATTTTCAAATTAGAGGCTTATATCCTCACCGGTTAACTCAGTTTACCGCTAAAGGGAAAATTTTTGCAGCAACCTGTCGAGTAATTCTCCTTTTGTATAACTACGAAAAATATAGTAGCTATTGGCCAGAGGTCGCCTATCTTTTGAATGATTTACACGATGCTCAAACTATTATAAGATCGAATAATCCTGATTATTCTTTGGGACAAAATCGCTATAGTGGTCATCTAGAACAACAATTTAAAGGGGTTAAAAGTTACCTGGAAAGTCAGAAAAATTCTGTCAAATCAGGTTCTTTAGAGGAAATTAGAAACAGAATTGTCACTGATATATTCAAAATACTTCGCGGCGACAAAGTGTAACTCTATCTGCTAATTCCTAAATTTTAGACCGCAAACAATTAATCCGTTGTTTGGAATTAGTGGCGGTTTTATCGGACCAAAAGAATAATTTAGTCAAGTTTAGTCTCGATGGCGAGAATAGTCGTTTATCCCTAGCGGTGGAATCTCCTGATTTAGGTAGCGCCAAAGAGTCCATGGCGGCGGAAATTCAGGGAGAAAGTGGCGATATTGCCTTTAATGTTAAATATTTGATGGACGGTTTGAAGGCTTTACCTAATAATGATATCCAAATGCAGTTAAATGCTAGTACCCAACCGGTTATTTTTACCCCCTTGGGAGGTTTAAAGATGACCTATTTGGTGATGCCGGTACAAATTCGTCAGTAATTCTGACTTAATCGAGACCGTGGGATGTGTTTTTAACCTATCCCATTTTTGATTGTAAGTAGCTGGTTATAATTAGACCTCTTGCATAATTTTTTTATGGTATAATATAAGGTTTTGCTTTTTTCTCAATTCTTAGATTGAAGTGGAAAAAAGAATAAAATGTGATCTTAGGTCAGGAAATCATCTATAATTTTGCTATGTTTATTAGCAAAATT
>NZ_JAQMSY010000233.1:0-9401 GCF_028329095.1 Microcystis sp. CS-574 | reverse complement strand
TCACCATGACCGAGATATTAACGCCAGTAAAAATATTTTGGCCGCAGGGCTTGCGGTGTCAGTCTGTAGAGCGACCATAAGACCAGAACAGAGTAAATCTGTTAAGGCAGGTGCGGAACCCCGCAAGGGAAAGAAGCAGAAACCTAAATCGTGAGGTTTGGGAATCACCGTCCGTTTACGGCGGTGAGGATGTCAAACAGATATATCAATTTATTTTCTGAGAGTTATCTAGTGGGAGAGGAACAAAGAAGCTATTAAGGACTAGAAAAGTGCCTTGAGCTAGTTTTTTTTAAACAGATAGTTGGGAGCAGAAAAACTACTTTTCTTTTTTGGTCTCAGGCAGAGAAGTTAATTGACTTAAGACATTTTGTTCTAAGTAACTCTGCACTTCCGTGGCGAGATTGAGAGCAAAGGGAGTGAGAGTTTGCAGTTCTTTCATCGGTTCTAAGGGAATCAGCAAGGAAACGGCTATCCAGGGTACTCTTTGTCTTTTTAATTGCGCCCATTGGTCAAGCCAATACCACACCGAGGGATCGTAATGACCACCACCTAGCCAAGCATACCATTGCACCACGGCAAAAGTGCTTTGTGTCCAAGCCCGATAGAATCTAGCCGTGGCCTTTCCTCCTGACTGGGTGGGAATTGATAGCTCGGTTGTTTCCCCCTGATTCCAACGACTAATAGAACTTATATCTGACCATTCTACTCCCGGTTGACTTTTATAGTAAACCTGTGGCTTTAAAAGCACGGTGATCCTCTTGCCTTCAGGACTTTCCACCACTTGTACCGACCATTTTCTCTCAGCGATTTCAGCTTGGCTCCGGTCGGTGGTTTTCAGGTCAGAGAACTTGATTCCCGATTCTTGTAGGGCCAGCATTTTCTGAATATTACCGATTCTCGGTTGATCCAGCCAAGACCACTGGCCAGAAATTAAATTGGGTAAGATACCCCCTAAAATCAAAATCAGCAGCAAGCACAACAGCAGTAAATAATTACCCGGTAGCTTTTTTTTGATTTTATCTAACACTAAACTTACCTCGTCCGGAATTTTTCGACTAATCATCCTGGTTAACTTCCTCTTGAGCCAGGGACTGTTTCCTGACTACCTCGCGATAGTGCATGATTTGGAAGACCAAAAAGATCAGTAACAACATCAAGACGGAGTATAAATCGCCCCCCCAGCCATCGTGGAATAATGTAAAGTTTTCCTCCTGTCCTGTGCCGTGAAACCAAGCTAAAAGCGCGTTACGAATGATGTTAGCTCCGACACTAATTCCAAAGGCGCTGAGGAGCATAAAGCAGGTTTTACGGCCGTTTTTGATGGTATCAGTCCAATGGAGCAGCAGCAGCGTGAAGTAGAGACTGGTGAATAACATTTTCAGCCCCGCACAGTAGGGAGCGACTTCCACCATCCTACCTTCTACCGCTATATAGACACCGTCAACGGAGACATCTAGGCCCGCTTGCCGGAGAATAAAACCAGAGCAAGCAGCAATAAAAACCTGTAGGGGTAGAGTATAAGGAGCGATCAGGTAGGGGATAGGATTAGGAGTCGCTAAGGCTGTTAAAAGTAGGGGAACTCCCTGTAATTTAAAACCTTCCCTTCCTTTTAACCAGAGACAGATTCCCGCTAAAATAATCGGAAAAGACATACTAACCCAAAGGGAGGAACCGAGGAGATACAAAATCGCTCCTAGGGTTAACAAAAACGCTCCGAGGGGGTGGGAGCGATCTTCGAGGCGTTGCCATTTTTTGCGATTCTGCCAGACAATATAGGCGGCGTAGGGAAGACCGATCAAGCCGTGGCTAAAGTATTCGTGTTCGGTGCTGATCGATTTATTCAGCCAACCATCGTACCAGTGAAAGATCACCGGACCATAGATAACCGCCAAGAAACCGATCATCAGCCAAGATTGCCGATTTTTCTGGGAGACGGTGAATAAGGAAGGACTAATACCCATCTGACGGAGCGATTTAGTGACAAATTCTGAATTTATGTTACCCGATGATCGCAGTGATCTGTTCAACCACGATGGCAATTTGCTCCTCCCGGATGCCGGGGTACATGGGGAGAGAGACAATTTCTTCACAGAGAGTCTCTGCATTGGGAAAGTCTCCCTGTTGATAACCCAGGTAGCGATAGGCCGGTTGTAGATGACAAGGAATCGGATAATGAATGCCAGTTTGAATACCGACGGCAGTTAATTGTTCTTGTAGTTGTTGGCGATCAACG
The DNA here is from genome assembly GCF_028329095.1 of Microcystis sp. CS-574. NCBI lineage: Bacteria > Bacillati > Cyanobacteriota > Cyanophyceae > Chroococcales > Microcystaceae > Microcystis > Microcystis sp. CS-574. The sequence continues at coordinate 7,168 of NZ_JAQMSY010000233.1, read as the reverse complement.
GGACAATGGGGGAGGAGGCGAATAACGTAGAGATGATAGACATGACCAGTCTCGGTTTCGTCTCTTATGGGTAAAATGCCCTTATCGGCTAAAGGAGCCAACAGCCGATCATATTGTCTTGCCGCTCGCTGACGGGTCTGATTCCAGCCTTCCAGATGGGGTAATTTAATGTTTAAAATGGCGGCTTGTATGCTATCCAAACGGCTATTAGTGCCGATATCGGTGTGGAAATACTTGCTTGGTGCGCCATAATTTCTTAAACTGCGGGCTTTTTGGCTAATTTCGGGATCATTGCTCACTAAAATTCCGCCATTGCCAAAAGCACCTAAATTTTTACTGGGATAAAAACTAAACCCCGCCGCCACACCGACACTGCCGGCGCGATAACCTTCTCTACTGGCTAAATGGGCCTGGGCTGCATCTTCAAAGATGGTCAGACTATGGCTGCGGGCAAAATCCTCTAATTGTTGGGGTGATACCATCTGTCCGTACAGGTGTACGGGTAGAATGGCGCGGGTGTTGGGGGTAATTTTTTGGGCGGCCGCCGCAAGGTCAATTAGGGCTGTATCGAGGTGACAATCAACTAAAATCGGTTTGGCCCCCGCTTGAATAACACCCATGAGGGTGGCGACAAAGGTATTAGCGGGGACTAGGACTTCATCCCCGGCACCGATGCCGTAAGCTTGTAAAGCCAGGGCAAGAGCAGCAGTGCCAGAAGCTACTCCCACAGCATACTCGACTCCGCAAGCTTGGGCGAAGGCGGTTTCAAATTCGGCTAAAGCTTGGCCTAAAACAAAATCTCCCCGGTCGATAACTGTTTGGATTGCCTTGGTAATTTTTGCTTGTAGGGGCTGATTTTGCCAAGTTAAATCAACAAAGGGAACTTTGATTAAATGGGAATTCATCTATTGCTTATTTAGGGAGACATTATTAATTGTCAAGAGACTAGCATAGGTTTGAGCAAGTTGCCTAGATTTGTAGGCTCTCTTGTTCTTTCTGTCTTTTTCTTTGTGTTTTTTGTGCCTCTGTGGTTTATCCTTTAAAACTGGTTATTATGAGTGATTTTCCCGCTTTAACGGCGTTAATTCTGGCTGGTGGTCAAAGTTCCCGCATGGGACGAGATAAAGCATTGTTATCTTTTCAGGGTGTCTCTTTTCTAGAGAATATCTGTTTAATTGCCCAAGATTGTGCAGTACAAGTGTCTGTGATTACGCCTTGGCCAGAACGTTATGAACTGATCATTCCCCAATGCTGCCAAATAATCAAGGAACCTCTCCCCACTAGGGGGCCTTTATTGGCCTTTGCCTTGGGATTAACTTTTGTATCAACCGATTGGGTTTTATTACTCCCTTGTGATTTACCTTTACTCAGGTCTTCAATTATTCAAGAATGGTCAAGATTATTAGCCACTGTACCAGAAAATGCTATGGCTTCGGTTCCTCGGTGCGGCAATCGTTGGGAGCCTCTCTGTGCTTTTTATCATCGTCGTTGTTTAGCATCCTTGCAGACTTATATTAAGCAGGGAGGCACTTCTTTTCAAAAGTGGTTAAATGCCGCTGTGGTGGAGGAATTAATTATCGATAATTCCGAGATTTTATTTAACTGTAATACCCCAGAAGATTTAGAGATAATAATAAACTACCCAGATATTAACCGTAAGAAAACCTATCACAAAAGGGAGTAAAAGTAAAGATATCGGCGAAGAAATATTGGATAAATGGCGATAACCATAGTAGAGAATTCCGGTTAGATAACCGCCAGTTACACCGATAATTGCGCCGATAATATCGCCATTTATGGATAAATAGGAAGTGAGCCAAATGACGAGGGAAAAGGGCAAAATTATTAAGCCACCTAAAAATATATCACCGACGATACTACCATATTTATTACTTAATTTTCTGCCCAAACAACTAGATAAAGTCAGAATAATAAAAGGAAATACTGCCCAGCCTAATAACAGTAAAAACTCGGATTTAACTGTCCAGTTTTGCCAAGTCAAAGCGATAAAAAAACTGCTGATTATTGCCGCAAATACCCCTGTAGCCAAAGCCTGATTACGGTTAAGCTTTAAAAAAGACTGTGCTAGACCGGTCTTGGGTTTGAGCAAAGATAAAAAAGAGATTTTCAGCAAATTAAAAATAATAAAAAGAGTTTTTGACCACTTAATTGATTGCTGTTGTCGATAACTTTTATGAACATATTTTAACTTATTAATAATGGCATGATAGCGGCGAAAATTTCCCTGTTGCTTAAATTTCTTGGCCGCTATTTGAAAATCTTTTCGTGCTGCTGGCAGTTCCGAGAGTTCCTCTAAAGCTAATCCTCTTTGATAATATAATTGGGGATTATTTTGGTCAATGGCGATTGCTTTGCCATAAGCTTCTAGGGAGGATTGGGTGTAACCGAGTCGTTGACGGGATAAACCGAGGTAATAGTAAGCTTGGGAACAATCGGGTTTTAACTGCAAAACTTGCCGACAATCGCTTAAAACTTGCCGATCCTGCTGATTATGGTAGTAAACTTCCGCCCGCTGCAGATAGGCCTGCCAAAATTGCGGATTAATTGCGATCGCTTGCTGGTAAAATGCGATCGCTAGTTGATAATTTTTCTCTTGAGCGTAGTGCCATCCCTGTTGATAAAAATCCTCGGCACTGCGCTGAAAAGTGGGTATTTCTGGGGATAAACTGCGATCATACTCTTTTCTTTTGTCTTTATCGCTCAAAACCCGATAAGCTTGTTCAATTTCGCGAAATTTTGTCACTGCCTCTGGATCATTGGGATTATAATCGGGGTGATATTGCCGGGCCAGACGACGAAAAGCGGCTTTTATCTGATTATTACTGGCATTACGGGGAATTTGGAGGATTTCATAGTAATTTTTCATACTTGAATGCGGGGAGAATTTTCAACTACTGAAAACTGTTGCCAATGGCTCGCCGAAACGACTATCATTGTCAATTAAATAGCTTTTATTGAGAGTCGATCGCTTATGTCTGCCTACACTGCCTCCTCCCTGAAAGCGGAACTCAATGCACGGGGGTGGCGCTTAACTCCCCAGCGAGAGAAAATTCTGCACGTTTTCCAGAATTTACCGAAAGGCAATCATCTCAGTGCCGAAGAATTGCAGGAATTACTGGACAAACGGGGGGAAGGAATTAGTTTATCGACGATTTACCGCAGTGTTAAACTAATGTCGCGGATGGGAATTTTGCGGGAGTTGGAATTGGCCGAGGGTCATAAACACTACGAACTCAATCAACCCTATCCCCACCACCATCATCATTTGGTCTGTATTCAGTGTAATAAAACCATCGAATTTAACAATGATTCCATTCTCAAACACAGTCTCAAACAGTGTGAGAAAGAGGGTTTTCAGTTAATTGACTGTCAGCTAACGGTGATGGCCATCTGTCCGGAAGCTTTGCGGATGGGTTGGCCGTCGGGAATACCGAGTAATTGGGGTTGCACCCGTTCGCTGGTGGATACTCGTTTCCAAAACTGCGAGATTCCCGAATCAAAGGAACCGGAACCAGAAAACTAGACATCTAAGCGGACATTCCCAACTGAAAACCGAGAGCTTTTTTCTGCATTAATTGGAAAATATTATAAAATCCGTTGGCGCGGGAAGGGGTAAGACTGACTTTTAAACCGGTTTCTTCGATAAAATCCGGGGTGACTTGCAGGATTTCCGAGGGAGTCAGTCCATTTAACCCCTCGATTAACAAAGCCACTAAACCTTTGACTAATTGCGCGTCGGAATCGCCTTTGTACCAAACCTGGCCATTTTCGATGTCGGCAGTGATATAAACTTGGGATACACAGCCCTGGACTTTATTAGTGGGTATTTTGGCAGATTCTGGTATTGGTTCTAGTTTTTTAGCAAAAGCTAGTAATTGTTCGTATTTTTGCTTAGGATCGGTACGACGTTTGAGGCGTTCGACGATGCGATCGAGATTAGACGGGAGCATATTGCGAGTTAAAATAGGAAAAAATTAGCCAATAGCTTTTTTATATTAGCATTCTTGCGGAAGTTGCGCGCTGTGGTTATCGCTGCCAGGACTACCTTGGTCAGAGCGCCTCGAGGCTATCTGCTAGAATTGGCATCAATGAAATACCACGCTTGCAGGAGCTATGGTTAACCTTTCCTACAATAAAAATCGCCTTCTTCCCAGTTCCGAAGAATGGGAGCATCTCACCTTTGTAACCCCTAAATCAGGTTTTTATGTCAAGCTATTTTGAAAGCCTTGCTAGAAACCAGTTTTAGGGACAAGTATAATTACTCGCTTGCATAAATGAGATGCTCCCCATATTATTTCCTCAATTTTGAGTTAGGGCAATTTTCGTCCATTCGTAAGTGTTCCATTCATCCATTGCCTCAGTAATGACCCTAGAGTAATAGTTGCATCGGCGCTGGGGTGGCGTTCCGTTCCCTTCCTCCGTATGGCAATATCCTGATTTTCCTAACTGGCAAGCTACTAAAGAACAGCTTTCTCGGATACTCATGCCGCGCTGGATGTTTTGTCGATATTCATCAAAAATGTAGCGGAGATCTTTGGGGTAGAGTCGGCCTTCTGAGCCATTCAAGTAGGTAATCCGACAGAGAAAATCAAAAAATTCAGGCTTACTTTTAAACTTGAAATAGCGGTTATCGTAGCGGCTAGATTCATCAAAGATAAGGCGATCTTCTCCTAAATTTTCGATGATTCGCACTGAGCCATCCCAAGCTTCATCGGGTTGACCGATTAACTGATAGGTTTCGACTCCGAAATCTTGACCATTCATGATTTGAGGAGGTTTTCGTCCCCAAGCTCCTACGAATTTGAGTCCGCAAAAGTTGTTGGCAAAATATCCGGTTCTAGTTAACCCAAATCCTGATTCATTAACGGCTTGACCGCCGAGAAAGGCTGCTGGTACGCCATATTTCCTTTCCATCTCGATACAGATGGGTTTAATCTCCTCCATAAACTGTTTTTTCATGCCTTCAGTCAGGGGAGAACCAGGATTGTAACAATTACCGTTTCTTCCCCTTTCTCGGTCTTCAACAGGAACAGGTGAAAACTTGATGTTCATTTTTATTCCTCAATTCGAGCGTTGTCAGAGAAATTGAAGCAGGCAGAAGGCAGATTTGAAGGTCTCAATCCTATATTCTTGCACTAACATCGGATTTTAACAGGTCAAAAGCCTTATTTTAAAAGGGTTTTACCATTATTCAGCCAGCCCTACTTAGTTTCATCTAAAATTAAGCTCTTTGAGCGTTGTAAATTCCATACATATTTTACCCCCCCCCGCACATTTGTCAAGTCTTTTAAATAATTCTTAATATTTCTTTCCGTTTTGCTCTCTGGCTCTCGTCCGGCTTTTCGACAGAATCGCTAAAATGATCAGGGGTGTTTTAGAGGCAAGTCTATGAGTGAACCAGTAACTCTTGAGGATATTTACCAGCTATTCCGCGCTTCCGCCGAGGAATATGATCGCCGGGCTGCCCAATCCAAGGCGGAATATGATCGCCGGGCTGAGGAATATGATCGCCGGGCTGCCCAATCCAAGGCGGAATATGATCGCCGGGCTGAGGAATATGATCGCCTGGTTGCCCAATCCAAGGCGGAATATGATCGCCTGGTTGCCCAATCCAAGGCGGAATATGATCGCCGGGCTGAGGAATATGATCGCCATAGAGTCGAAATAGAGAACCTCCTGGCCGAATCTAAACTAGAAAGCGATCGCTCGATGACAGAACTGAAACGCACCGTAGAACGAACCAGCAAAGCGGTAGATAGTCTGACCACTCGCTGGGGTCGATTTGTGGAAGAGTTGGTAGAACCGGCGGTTTTACGGCTTTTTCAGGAAAAAGGCATTGATATTAAAGAAGTTTATCCCCGCGCTAGAGTCAAACGTCAGGGCATCGCCATGGAAATTGATATCCTAGGGGTGGATGATACCGATCTCGTGGTGGTGGAATGTAAATCGAGATTATCTCAAGATGATGTAGATGAATTTATTGAAAAATTGACTCGTTTTAAAATCGCTTTTCCCCATTATCAAAACTATCGAGCCTACGGTGCAGTGGCAGGAATTGAAATCAACGAGGGAATTGATCGCTATGCTTATAAAAAAGGTCTATTTGTGATTAAACCCTCCGGGGATACGGTGGCTATTATTAATGATGCCGACTTTCAACCGAATACTTGGTAATTTCCCTAGTCAAAACAATCGCTATGGTTAACCTTTCCTACAATAAAAATCGCCTTCTTCCCAGTATCGAGAGGAAAGGGCGATCGCCGCTCAAGCAGGTTTAGCCAAACAGGAAGCGGAACAAAAAGCCCAACGACTAGCGGAAAGACTAAGAGCGCTGGGTATCAACCCCGATGAAGTTTAGGGGTTGCTCCCCAGCAATTTTAGGGGATTAATCGCGTAATAATTCCGGTTCGGTTAATTCGTCGGTCATTTCCATCAGGGCCCGTTGGACGGGTTTAATCATCGGGTCGTCGATATTTTCTACGGTATCGTAGCGGACCCGCTTGGCCCGTCTAGCGACTTGCACGACGATCGAGTAACGATTGCTGGCCACATTCATCAGTTTATCGGTGAGATAAATCATCTCGGAGGAGTCGAATTTAAACCGTTTGGACATAGTTATATTTAGCCTTCTCTGGTGAATTTGGCAGTTGTCACTGATAATAGGTTAGTGATCAGTTTTATTACTCACTCCACCTTACCACATTTTGTCAACCTTAAGGATAGGGTCCTATTCCATCTAGATTGGATTTTGTCAACTACTTTTTACAAAACTTAAATCAATTTTATACAAGTTTAAAAATATACAAATAAAGAGATAATTTTTTAAATAAATAAACCCAAAAAAGGGACACCATTGCCGGGGCTGTAAATACACTTGAACGTATAACTTCCCCCTCGATTTAGCTTCCGGTGATGCTATTCCCATGGCCTTGACAGTGCCGGCGATCGATGGTTAAAAATAAACAGATGCTGGATCCCCATCCAACATCCGCGTTCTAACTCTGCACACATTTTGCTAAGTCCTCATGATAAGTTAAAAAACGCTTCCTTTTTGGGGGCGTTTTTATTTATTCGATTGAAAAAACCGATGACAATCATTACTAAAGCTGATAAGAAAGTGGGGTGTAGGGTGTGGGGTGTGGGGTGT
>NZ_JAQMSY010000232.1:0-9406 GCF_028329095.1 Microcystis sp. CS-574 | reverse complement strand
TAACATCATTAGAAAAGTAATTCCTGATGTCATTGACCAGGGAATAAAGGGTTTGCCGTTTAATCCTGTAGTGCTTGACCCACTACGAATGACTAAGCTTTCAGGCTTTTAAGTAAGTTTGAGTAAGTTTAGTTGAGCGGTAGTAAAAGATACAGATTACTCACCCTTGCAGACCAAAAATTATGACGAACACCAGTAACCCGCTGCTTGCCGGTCAAGGATTACCGGCTTTTGACCAAATCCAACCCGGCCTGATTGTCCCTGGCATGACGCAACTTTTGCAGGAACTGGCCAGAGAATTAACCGATCTAGAAGCGCAGATTGCCCCCACCTGGGAAAAATTAGTCGAACCCCTCACCCGGATCGAAGAACGTTTAAGCTGGAGTTGGGGGATTATCGGTCATCTGATGGGGGTAAAAAATAGCCCAGAATTGCGTCAAGCTTACGAAACCGTACAACCACAGGTAGTCGAGTTTATTAGCCGTTTAAGCCAAAGTAAACCCATTTATGAAGCATTTTTGTCCCTGCGTCAAGGGGAAAGCTGGGGGCAATTAGACGAGGCACAACAGCGCATTGTCGAAGCTTCCCTGCGGGATGCTCAATTGGCCGGGGTGGGATTGGTAGGGGAGAAAAAAGACAGATTTAACGCGATTCAACTGGAATTAGCCGAAATCACCACGAAATTTTCTAATAACATCCTCGATGCCACCAAAGCTTTTCAACTGAAACTAACAACCCCAGAAGATATCGCCGGTTTACCCCCTAGTCTCCTTAGTTTAGCCGCCCAAACCGCCCGGGGCCAAGGAGAAACTAACGCCAGCACCGAAACTGGCCCCTGGGTGATTACCCTCGATTTTCCCAGTTATTTCCCCTTTATGAAGTACAGCGATAATCGGGAATTGCGCGAAAAACTCTATAAGGCCTACGTTAGTCGGGCTGATCTGGGAGAATTGGATAATAATCCCTTAATCGATCGCATTTTGCAACTTCGTCAGGAACAGGCCCATCTTTTAGGTTATAGTACCTACGCCGAGGTCAGTCTTGCCAGGAAAATGGCCAATTCTGTGGATGAAATCGAGAAATTGCTTGACAATTTACGCCAAGTAAGCTATGAAGCGGCAAAACAGGATTTAGAGGCCTTAAAAACTTTTGCGGGAACCGACGATCTCAAGCATTGGGATATAGCCTATTGGTCAGAAAAACAGCGTCAGGCCAAGTTTAACTTTAGTGCCGAGGAATTACGCCCCTATTTCCCCCTACCACGGGTTTTAGAAGGCATATTTAGCCTCGCTAAACGGATTTTTGGGGTGGAAATTATCGCTGCCGACGGTAAAGCACCTATCTGGCATCCCGATGTGCGTTATTTCCAGATTAATGACGAAAAGGGCGAAAAAATCGCCTATTTCTACCTCGATGCCTACAGTCGTCCCGCCGAAAAACGCGGCGGTGCTTGGATGGATGTCTGTATCGGTCGGGCCAAAACCGGCACCGAGGTGCGTTTACCTGTGGCTTATTTAATCTGCAATCAAACCCCTCCAGTGGACGGAAACCCCAGTTTAATGACCTTTGAGGAGGTAACTACCCTATTTCACGAATTTGGCCACGGTTTACAGCATATGTTAACCACTGTGGACTATTCCGGCGCGGCGGGTATTAATAACGTTGAGTGGGACGCGGTGGAATTGCCCAGTCAATTTATGGAAAATTGGTGTTATGATCGCCCTACTTTAATGAGTATGGCCAAACACTACCAAACCGGTGAAACTCTCCCCGAACATTACTACCAAAAACTGCTTCTAGCTAAGAATTATATGAGCGGTTCGGCCATGCTGCGTCAGTTACATTTGTCTTTAGTAGATTTGGAATTACACCATCGTTATCAACCCAATGGCGGCGAAACTCCTAAACAAGTCAGACAGCGTTTAGCGGCGACGACGACGATAATTCCTCCTCTACCAGAAGATGCTTTCTTGTGTTCTTTTGGACATATTTTCGCTGGCGGTTATGCGGCGGGTTACTATAGTTATAAATGGGCAGAAGTTCTCAGCGCCGATGCTTTTGCCGCTTTCGAGGAAGTAGGATTAGATAACGAAGAAGCAGTGAAAGCGATCGGCCGCCGTTTTCGCGATACTGTCTTAGCTATGGGGGGAAGTTCTCATCCTATGAATGTTTTTAAAGCTTTCCGCGGTCGCGAACCCAGTACCGAACCTCTCCTCCGTCATAGCGGCTTATAAAAGTAGTCAAACACTTTTCTTTAAAGTAAGTGGTGCGTTACGGCAATATTTAGCTCTTGATTTTTTCCCTAAAAACAAGGGATTACCTAACGCACCCTACTTGACTACTATCCTCCATTTCCAACATACTCGTTGAGGTAAGAATTTTATGTACAAACGTATTACTGACATTCTTGGAATCCCACTAGAATTTCAAGTTGTCATGCTAACTTTTATTTTCATATTATTTCTTTCCCCATATTTTTCCAACGTAGACTTTGGTATTTTTAAAATTCCAGAATTTACACAAAAGGCTAAATCAAAGCTAAAAATCATCGGTCCGATTCTCCTTTTATTATTCTTCATACCGATAATTCCAGCGCCTCCTCCAGACTGCAATGAAAATCGGCAGATTACAGTCACCGTACAATATCCATCGGGATCCCAACAAGAAGAAAATGCCCAGAAGTTACGACAAGAGTTAAGCGATCGTGGATTTAATGTTCCAGGGGATCGCCCAGAACCAGTGCCAGAAAGAGCCGCTCCACCACAAGGTCAGGCATGGATTAAATATTTCTATGATGATGATCGTGCGGCAGCAAAATGCCTTCAAAAGGTTGTAAGTCAACCTCTTATTAAGAATGCAAAACTACAGCCCAATAAAAAGCTACAACGAGGCTATGAGCGTGGAACTATAGAAGTATGGTATCCGGCAAAATAATCGCAACATATTTCAGCCAGCTTTTTGCTTTATGGTGCGTCCAGAGCCACTCTTTTTCTTGTTCTTCTTGAGGTTAGGATAACTCCTATTCCCCATTCCCAACATACAAGGCTGCGTTAGCGTAGCGTAACGCACCTTTTCCACCTCAATGCTCAAGCTTGTTGTCGGGAGGGAGTGCAGTATCTAACTCATCGCTATATTGTGATAACATATCAGGAAAAAAAGTTAACTAACAGGAGTAAACTTTAATGAGTATCGCATTTTTTCAAGATCTGATCGAATCGGTAGAGAGTCTATCCATTGAAGACCAAGATTATTTGTTTGAGCTAATTCGTAAAAGACGCATTGAGAAACGCCGGGAGGAGATGGCTAAAAATGGCGAAGAAACCTTAAAATCTTTAGCAATGGGAACAGCAAAAAAAGGCAGTGCTGAAGAGATAATGGCTTATTTATTAGAGGATGAAGAAGAATGAAATTAGTTGCTGACAAAAGCTTTAAAAGAGCTTTTCAACGCTTAATCAGCAAAAATCCTCAACTACAAAGCAAGGTATCAGAGGTTCTACATTTGTTAGAAGATAATCCCTTTACCCCTTCTTTAAAATCTCATAAGCTGACAAGTAGATTAGAAGGTTATTGGTCATGTTCTGTTAGTTACGATTGCCGTATTATTTTTACTTTTCGTCAAGATACTGATTCAGGAGAAACTTTAATTGTTATAGTTGATATTGGAAAACACTATCAAGTTTACTAATTTATCTCTTGAATTTGTTCTTGCTTATCAATTGTATAATTACAGTACGATATCGCCTACTTTTCTAGGGTGCGTTCCTGGAAATTTTTGGGTCTGAAACCCCTTAACTACTGTATATTTTTATTAAGAATTATCCTTCCTTTGTAACATTAACTCTTAATTCTTAACAAATTACCATAGATTCTCAGAGAAAAACTGATTATAATAAAGGGAACTGAACAGGACTGCTCGATCGATAAGTCACTGATTAATTAAAGTTTTATGACTTTTGATGGACTGGGATTAAGAGAAGTAAATTTATTCTCGATCGCTCCCTGAAAGTGAGAAGAAATAGTTTTAATAAACAAAGAGTTTTCAACTTGGCAAAAATCCTCTAGGGGCAATACACATGGAAGTTATAACCGAGACAATTAACCCAACTTCGATCGAACGGGAACCGATCCATCTCTATAACCGAATTCAACCGCACGGGGTGCTTTTAGTTCTCAGCGAACCAGAGCTAAAAGTCAGCCAAACTAGCAATAATAGCCGCAGTTTATTGGGTATTTCTCCGGGGGAAATTATCGGTAAAACCCTAGAGGAAATCTTCGATCCCTTTCAGATCGATCCTCTAAAATCAGCCATAGAAAATAACGATTTTGATGCTCTCAATCCTGCCAAAATTTGGGCGCGGGTTAAAGGGGATGATTTTGCCGTCTTTGATGCTATTTTCCACCGTAACGCCGAACAAATGCTGATTTTAGAGTTAGAACCAGCTATTTCCTATGAAAACATTCCTTTCCTGAGATTCTATCACCTAGCCAAAACTTCGATCGATAAACTTGAAGCCACCCGTAGCCTGAAAGATTTCTGTAATATCATCGTTAAAGAAGTCAGAAAAATGACAGGATTTGATCGAGTTATGTTATACAAATTCGACGAAGAAGATAACGGTGATGTGATAGCAGAAGACAAAATAGAGCAACTAGAACCCTATCTCGGTTTACGTTATCCCGCTTCCGATATCCCTCTCCCGGCACGAAATTTATTAAGTGCTAATTGGATTCGACAGATTCCCGATGCTACCTCTGAACCCGTCGATCTAGTGCCTAGTCTTCACCCCGAAACTCAACAACCCTTAAATTTAACCCTGTCCAGTCTTAGAAGTGCTTCTCCCTGTCATTTAGAATACCTGCATAACATGGGAGTGGGAGCATCTCTAACCATTTCTCTGATTGAAAATAAACGTCTCTGGGGCATTATTGCCTGTCATCATCGCACCCCTAAATATGTACCCTACGAACTCCGTAAAGCCTGTGAGTTCTTAGGAAGAGTGATTTTTTCGGAAATATCGGCACGGGAAGAAACCGAGGATTATGACTATCGAGTAAAATTAAGCTTTGTGCAATCGCAATTAATCGATTATATGGCGGAAGCTAATAACTTTATTGATGGATTAATTGCCCATAAACCGAATCTGCTCGATCTAACTAAAGCCACAGGAGCCGCTATTTGTTTAGGTGGTAACTATACCTTAATTGGAGTAACACCGAGCGAAGAAGAACTAAATTATCTGATTACTTGGCTAGAAAAAAACGTCCATGAAGATGTTTACTATACCAATTCCTTACCGCGAATTTATGCCGATGCGGGTAAGTTTAAAGACATTGCCAGTGGTTTACTAGCAATTCCCATTTCTAAACGTAATTATCTCCTCTGGTTTCGTCCGGAAGTAATTCAAACCGTGAACTGGGGTGGTGATCCGGGTAAAGCGATCGAAACGACTGCCATAGATGGTAATATTCGTCTCTGTCCGCGTAAATCTTTCTCCCTCTGGAAAGAAACCGTTCGCCTCAAATCTTTACCCTGGAAAGCGGTAGAAATTAACGCCGCACTAGAATTACGAAAAGCGATCGTCAATATCATCTTAAAACAAGCCGATGAATTGGCACGTTTAGCGCGGGATTTGGAACTATCAAACGCCGAATTAAAAAAATTCGCCTACGTCGCTTCCCACGATTTACAGGAACCCCTCAATCAAGTCGCCAACTATGTGCAGTTGCTAGAAATGCGCTACACCGAAGAACTGGACGAAGATGCTAAAGAATTTATTACTTTTGCCGTCGAAGGTGTCAGCTTGATGCAAACATTAATAGATGATGTGCTGGCTTACTCAAAAGTGGATATGCAGGCGGTAGAGTTTAATACCATCGATGCTAATCTGGCACTGGAAAAAGCTCTCGCTAACCTGAAAGGGAGAATTCAAGAAAGTCAAGCTATAATCACCGTTGATCCTTTGCCAATTGTCATGGCAGATAAAACCCAGTTAATGCAATTGTTCCAAAATCTCATCGGTAATGCCATTAAATTCCGGGGAAAAGCAACTCCCACTATTCATATTGCTGCCCAACGTCAAGAGGAGGAATGGCTGTTCTCTGTCACCGATAATGGAATTGGTATCGATCCCCGATTTTCCGAACGTATTTTCGTGATTTTCCAACGACTACACACCCGCGACGAGTACCCCGGCACAGGTATGGGTTTGGCGATTTGTAAGAAAATTATCGAGTGTCATCGCGGACGAATTTGGGTAGAATCCCAATTAGGTAAAGGAGCGGTTTTCTATTTTACAATTCCCCTAGGAGGTAACGAGCGTGAGCGCTGGCGAGGACGTGCCACACAAAATTATCTTATTGGTGGAGGACAGTAAAGCTGATATTCGCCTCATCCAAGAGGCATTAAAAACTAGCACCGTCCCGCACGAATTAGTTATCGTTAGGGATGGTGTCAACGCCATGGATTATCTGCGTCGAGAAGGGGAGTATCTCGATTCTCCCCGTCCTAATCTGATTCTTCTCGATCTGAATTTGCCAAGAAAAGACGGACGGGAGGTATTAGCGGAAATCAAAAACGATCCCAGTTTAAAAAGAATTCCTGTGGTGGTTTTAACCACTTCTCGCAACGAGGAGGATATTTTTTATAGCTATGAACTGCACGTTAATTGTTATATAACCAAGTCGCGCAATCTCAACGATTTGTTCAAAATTGTCAAAAATATCGAGGCTTTTTGGTTAGAAACCGCTACTTTACCCAGTGAGTGAATCATGATCAGTTATCAGTTATCAGTTATCAGGAGTCAGGAGTCAGGAGTCAGGAGTCAGGAGTCAGGAGGCAGCTTTATTCTCCCCACACCCCACACCCCACTTCCTAACTTCCCAAATCTCTTTAACTCTTGATTAAACAATGGGACTCTCGCAGGATATAAAAGTTCTTTTAATCGAGGATAATTTAGCCGAAGCTCGATTATTAAAGGAAATTCTTAAGGGTAATGAAAAAAAAGAATTTCATCTGGTTAATGTGTCAAGATTATCGGAGGCAATTTCTCTTTTAAAACAAACAAATTTTGATGTAATTTTATTAGATCTAACTTTACCAGATAGTCAGGATTTGGAATCCTTAGCTCCCCTTTTGATTACGGCTCCGAAATTACCAATCGTGGTTTTAACTAATACTAATGATGATAATTTAGCTTTGGCAGCACTACGTCAGGGAGCGCAGGATTATTTAATTAAAAGAGAAGTAAGTTTAGAAATTTTAACTCGATCGCTATGTTATGCGATCGAGCGAAAACAGATGGAGGAAGCTTTACGAGAATCCAACGAAGCTTTAAAAATGAGCGTGATTGAACGCACTAATCAACTGGAAAAAGCTCAGGAATTAAATCAGTTAAAAACTGAATTTGTTTCCATGTTATCTCACGATTTTCGCAATCCTTTAAATAAAATTTTACTCTCGGCTGGATTATTAGAAGAAAGTCGCGATCGGTTGACAAAAGATCAGCAAGTTAGCTATTTTCGCATGATTCGATCGGCCATTAAAGACATGGATCAATTGCTCACAGAAGTGTTATTAATTGGTAGGGCCGATTCCGGGAGATTATACTGTCAATTTGATCTGGTGGATTTGCTCGATTATTGTCAGAAATTGGTAGAATCTTTTATGGTTAAGCCAGAAAAACAATCGGCAATTATTTTCCAAATTGAGGGCAGCTTAGAAAGAGGACTTTGGGATGTTAATTTAATTAAACATATCTTGACAAATTTACTGGGAAATGCTATCAAATATTCACCACAGGGAAACCCCGTAGAATTTAAGATTATTGTCGAATCCGAGCAGGTAGTCTTTAAAATTATCGATCGAGGCATTGGTATTCCCAGCAAAGATCAAGAAAATTTATTTAAACCTTTTTATCGCGGTAGCAATGTCGATAATATTCAAGGAACGGGATTAGGATTAGCCATTGTCGGACGCTGTGTGGAAGCGCACAAAGGACAAATTCACCTAGAAAGTGAGGAAGGAAAAGGCACAAAGATCACGGTAATTTTACCGATTATTACCGACATTGAACACCTAAATTGAGATCAACAATAGGGTGGCTCCACAATTTTTTTCCCGCTGCCCCCCTCTCCCCACTTCCCCACTTCCCTACTCCCTTCTCCCCTTCCATCGGATTGATACTAAATCCAGTTATTAAAAACTGATTATCTATTCCCCCTTTTGCCTCTTGCCTCTTGCCTTTTGACTATCCTGATATGTTACCTATACTTAACGGATTTAGTATGAGGATCACCCTGAGCGTTCATCCGATCGAGTGATTTTGCGGAAAAGTGTTAAAAAAGATTGCTGTTTGTAAAGACAACTGTTACCGTGGGTTCAAGAGTGCGCTTTGAAGGAGGAAAAATCCCATGCACCCTAACCTATCCATCTATCCCCGGATTGCTTCGCTACTTATGTAGGGCATAGATGCACAAATCAAAGATTTCAGAAGCAAAACCAATAAATTTCTGTACTGTTGCTTAAAACAGGAGTTTGATCATGAAATTACAGGGAAAAACAGCCCTAGTCACGGGGGCATCCCGGGGTATCGGACGTGCGATCGCCTTAGAATTAGCCCGACAAGGTTTAAGCAGAATTGTGATTGTTGCCAGAGATCAAGAGCGATTAGACAAACTAGCCAAAGAAATTGAGTCTCTAGGGGTCATTGCCACACCTTTAGCCCTAGATTTAACCGAAAATGACCTTGTTAGTCCTTCAATTATCCGCGTTTGGCAAGAATGTCGTGGTATTGATATCCTCGTTAACTGTGCCGGTATTGCCCATCAAACCCCCTTTCTGCGATCGCAATTTTCGCAAGTGCAAGCAGAAATATCTTTAAATCTGATGGCCATGTACACAGTTACTCGCTTAATTGCCCGCCGGATGGCAATTCGGGGACAGGGAACCATCGTCAATGTTTCCAGCATGATGGGTAAAATTGCCGCTCCTAGCTTCGCTACCTACTCGGCCACCAAATTTGCCATTTTGGGTTTTAGTCAGGCTCTCAGGTCGGAATTACGGGAACACAACATCAAAGTTGTCACCCTCTTACCCTCTTTAACCGATACGGATATGGTGCGAGAATTGCAGTTATTTCGATGGTTAAAGCCGATGAGCGCCGAAGAAGTCGCCCAAACCCTAATTACCGGGTTAAATAGGGAAAAAACGGAAATTGTCGTCGGTTGGCAAAGTCATCTAGCTCTTTGGTGTCAAAAATTGGCCCCGAAACTGCTGGAGAAAATTGTCGATTTAGCCTCTCCCTTACGCCAAAGCAAAGGAAAACGAGGATGGCGAGAAGTGTTTAACTAGGGTTTAATTAGGGTCTGGTGAAAAAGTTTTTCCTGGGGGTAGGGTGTGGGGTGTGGG
>NZ_JAQMSY010000231.1:0-13831 GCF_028329095.1 Microcystis sp. CS-574 | reverse complement strand
TAAAGCAGCTCTAAAGAGTTTTGAGTTAAAAGTTAAACTTCAAGTTTTCATTCAGGACGAATGTACTGATTAACTAATTTTTTGGGGAAAATTAGTTAACCGATCATTATAACATATAATTAATTTGCAAGAGTTCTATTAGTTAACCGATCATTATAACATATAATTAATTTGCAAGAGTTCTAATGTGCATGGTGCGTTCCCAAAAATCGATCGGTGGAGCAGCAGGAGCCACATTAGGGAACGCACCCTACGGCGATGGCGTGCTGCTACGCAGTGCCTTCGGCATCGCACTAGAATTGATCCAGCAGCATATCGTACTCTGCATGGGAACCAACCCAGAACCAAATCACCGTATCATCCTCTAATTGACCGACAGCACGATAATCCCTATTGATGCGTGCAGAATAGATGGGCAGCTTTGGATGGACTTTCTTGAATCGCAAGCTGGGATAGCTTGGGTCTTCTTTGAATTGCCGATACGCTTTACCGGTCTGCTCTTGAATCGGTTTTGGAAGATCTGCAAACATCTCCCGAAAACGAGCAGTGGTACAAGACTTCACAACGTTTCTGGGTCTAATTCTTGAGTCTTGCCCAATCGATGTTCTGCCATTGCTTCGGCTGCTAGTTTAGCCAGCAAGTTTGGTGAGCGGGCAAAGGAGTCATTCCATCGCTTTTCTTCTTCGAGTTCTGCCAAAATTAGGGTTGCGATCGCTTCCTGTTGATCGGTTGACAAGGTTTGTAATTGGGCGATCGCCTGCTCAAGTCGTTCAGTCATATACAACATCTAACGTATAGGGCTTAATATATTCTAGCCTCCACGTTGCTACAGCGATGGCGTACTGCTACCCAGTGCCTTCAGCATCGCACTTAAACTCATAGCTTCAATCTATGGGCATGGTGCGTTCCCAAAAATCTATTGGTGGAGCAGTAGGATCCAGATTAGGAAACACACCCTACAAGATCGGCGTGCTGCTACGCAGTGCCTTCGGCATCGCACTAATCAACCCATTGAATCCAAAAATACTCGTTAATTGTAGTTAAAATCCATGAAAACCTTTCTCAAAAATATGGCAGCACCTTGGCAAGCAATCCCAGAGATTCTTAAAAACCTTAAGTCTCTGAATAGTTCTTCCTCAAAATATCAAGATATACTAGCAGAGTTACAAATTGATAATTATCTGATAGAAAACTTGCATAAAAACCCAAAATATGATAACCCTAAAAAACTAAACCGCTACGAATTTAAGGTTTTTTCCCAAGCGGGAGAAGATGGCATTATTAGCGAGATTTTTAATCGGATTGGAACCACAAATAAATTCTTTGTGGAATTTGGAGTTGGTAACGGTTTAGAAAATAATAGTGCCTATTTGTTAGTGAAAGGATGGCAAGGTTATTGGATTGAAGGCAGTGAGCGATTTTGTAAAAGTATTCGCCAATCTTTTAAAGATTTAATTGCTAACCAACAATTAACTTTAAAAAATACTTTCATCACTGCCGCAAATATTGAAGACTTGTTTCGAGAGGGCAATGTACCGACAGAATTAGATTTATTATCCATTGATATTGATGGTAATGATTATTGGGTCTGGCAAGCAATTACTAATTATCGTCCCCGGGTGGTAATTGTCGAATATAATGCTATTTATCCCCCCGAATCCAGTTGGGTGATGCAGTATAATCCTAGTCACCAATGGAAATATAATAGTCATGTGGGATCAAGTTTGAAAGCTCTAGAAAAACTTGGTCATCAACAGGGTTATAAACTGGTGGGTTGTAGTTTTTCGGGAGTAAATGCTTTCTTCGTGCGAGAAGATTTACTTGCAGATCATTTCTGTTCCCCTTTTAGTGCTGAAAATCATTACGAACCCGCGCGCTATTTTCTTTGTTCCCAAAAAGCTGGTCATCCTCGCACTTTTGGCAAATTTAAGACTATTGAATAGGGTAAATTAACCGATAATTAATAACTGGTTGGGGTGCGTTAATTTAAGCAACAACACACCCTAACTTTGTATTAATGCAAGAAATGACGAATGCCTGTTAAGACCATAATTAAACCTAACTCATTAGCGGCATTAATCGAATCCTGATCTTTTAAAGAACCTCCTGGTTGAACAATTGCCTCGATGCCAAACTGGGCCGCCGTGCGAATAGTATCATCAAAGGGGAAAAAGCCGTCACTAGCTAAATAGCCACCTTTGGCCGCTTCCCCTGCTTGTTCAAGGGCAATTTTCGCCGAACCAACGCGATTCATTTGCCCTGCACCAACCCCTAAAGTAGTTTTATTTTTCGTCACCACAATAGCGTTAGATTTAACGTGCTTAGATACCTTCCAAGCAAACAGTAATTCCGCTAATTGTGCGGCAGTGGGTTGTTTTTCTGTCACCACGCGCCACTCCTCCGGGGTTTCTACCACGTCATCGGCCGCTTGTACTAGAAAACCGCCGGCGATAACTTTTATTGTTTGTTTTTCTCCCGTGGTTAAATCCGGCAGCAATAAAATCCGCACCTTTGATTTTTTAGCGAGGATATCTCGGGCTTCAGGGCTACAATCGGGGGCAACCACGCATTCTAGGAAGGTTTTCGTTAATTCTTTAGCGGTTGCTTCATCTATGGCTTGATTTAGGGCAATAATACCCCCAAAAGCCGAGATAGCATCGGCGTTAAAAGCTTTAGTATAAGCTTCCACTAAACTACCACCGATCGCCACACCACAGGGATTAGTGTGTTTCAGGATAGCAGCGGCTGGTTCTTCCCTGCCGAATTCGGCGATTAAACGGCGGGCTGCTTCTAAATCGACTAAATTGTTATAACTTAGTTCTTTTCCCTGTAATAAGGTCGCTTTTCCCCAACCTTGAGCCATTGTACCGCTGCCGTACCAAGTGGCACTTTGGTGGGGATTTTCGCCGTAACGCAGGGTTTGCAGGGCATTTCCCGCCAAATTAAAGCGAGTCGTTTCCCCGTTTAAGCTGGCGAAATAGGATGCGATCGCACCATCGTAGGCATTGGTTAAGGCGAAGGTTTCCCCCGCCATTTTTTGACGGAATTCCAGGGAGATTTCGCCGTTATTTTGCCGTAATTGGCTTAAATACTGCTCGTAATACTTCGGGTTACTGATGACAGTCAAATGGGCGAAATTTTTAGCCGAGGCGCGTAACATCGCCGGACCGCCAATATCGATTTGTTCGATCGCCTGAGCGGTGGTAACCTCAGGATTAGCGATCGTCTGTTCAAAGGGATAGAGATTAACCACCACCAAATCAAAAGGACGAATTTGATTAGCCTCCATTTCCGCTAAATCTGATTGCCAATCCCGTCTAGCCAAAATACCGCCATGGATGCGAGGATGGAGAGTTTTCACCCTTCCGCCCAAGATTTCAGGAGATCCTGTGTATTCTCCCACTTTAATCACGGGAATCCCCGCCGATTGCAGTGTTTTGGCGGTTCCTCCACTGCTAATAATTTCAAAATCAAACTCTTCTGTTAGCTGACGGGCAAAGTCAACTATTCCGGTTTTGTCAGTCACGCTGATCAGCGCTAAACGTCCCATAGTAGTGATCTATAAGCAACCATTTCAGTATATCTCAGTCCTAACCCGTTAAAAATTAAAAAAAGTAGGTTAGTAAATAATCAGCGACTTCTATATTTTCCTCTCTCAAATATCAACTTATGCCAAGGCAATTTTTAAAGTCCTCCCAGAAAGATTTGGTCTGACTTGTTAAAAAAATACAGGATTGTTCGGGGTCAACAAGTCCCTCTAGATTGATAAAAACCCCTCAGCAAAACTCATCGCCCAATCTTGTCAGATTCCCATCATCTTTTTTTTGTCTTTAATGCCGAGAAAATCAGCTAATAAGTAGTCGGACATAAATTCTGTTGTCTATCTTATAGAAATGTAAATTGCCGGAATTCTTACTGACGACTGACTCCTTACCCTACAGTTAACTTTACTTTTGTTCAACTACTTAACGTTTGTGATCAACTAATTGGCTGAGAGTCACCACCTGATAACCTTGATCGTGTAATTTCCCTAATAAATTCTTCAGCACGAGCACCGTATTTTCATCTCTTTCGGGGGAGCCACCGTGAAGCACTAAAATCGCCCCGGGGAAAATAAATTGCGAGATATACCAAGTGGTAAATTGAGGGTGATTCGTTCCTTTTCTGGTATCTAAAGGAATCATGGAAGCGAGGGCAAATCGGGACTCATAGCCTGGAAATGTCCCCAAAAACGAGCGCATAGATTGATTATAGAAGGCTTGACCGGGACGATACCAGCGCAGCTCTTGACCTGCAAGACGACTTAAAATATCGTTAGCTTCCCGAAACTGACTGGCAAAAGCGTCGGCAGCCAGTTGACTGGTACGCAGATCCTGGGTGCCGTGATTAGCGATTTCGTGACCTTGGGCGATTAGGCTCTCAATCAAGGTGGAGTTCGGTTGTAGGTGTCCCGTGATCAGAAAAAAAGTCGCCTTGACAGCAGTTGCTGGGCTGGCTTTTTCTCGATTATGATCGGCGATCGCCGCTAAAATGCGATCGGTGGATTTTCCTTCCAGATCGTTGGGAGTGGGTAGATCATCGATAGTAAGGGCGATAATTTTCTCTCCTGTCGGTTGATAGAAAATTGCCCTGGGGAAAAGTCGAGCGACGATCGAGATAATTAATTTGGCAATGCTCATTCATACTAAATCCGTTGAGTATAGGCTACATATCAGGAGAGGCAAGAGGCAAGGGGCAAAAGGAGCTATAGATAATCAGTTTTTAATAACCAGATTTAGCATGAGAAGAGAAGTAAAGATTAGCGACTACAGGCCAAAGATTATTGATGCAGGAGATATTTACGCATTTTATTCAGTTTCTGCATCAGCGACAAAACTGAGGATAGCGACTGCGGGTAAAAATAGGGTAGTGGTCACGATCGCCGCAGCTAATCCCAGACGCTGATGACAACTACCAAACCGGTGAGCCTTTTCTCCTAAAGCCGAGCGATCGGATGCTGGTAGCTTGAAAGCTGAGATAATCCAGATAAAAACCCTATGAACATTTGAAAGACCCCCAACAGTAGGAGAAGAGTCTCCTACTGCCTGCAAACTTAAATGATCTCTCAATCTAGATCACTACCACTGGTGTAGCGGCAGCAATGTTGTAACCACTCAGTTGAATGATCGCATCACTAGCGGCTTGGAAACCGGCCGCTCCATTATTGAGAGCGATAAAAGTACCACTTTGTCCTGTCACTTTAAAGGCCGCCGCAGTGTTAGCAGCAAAGGCCGCATTAGTCAAGACCAACTGAATCGCCGCTTCGGTTAAAGCAGTAGCTGTGCCTTTCGATGCGGTCAAAGTGATTGGTGCAATAGGCGCAGGGGCATTAATGCGATCAAGACTAGCACCCGTGCCACTGTAGCCTTGAATAACATCAAAGCCACTCAGCAGCGACTCACCTAGAGAATTGTAGTTCAAAGTATCCAATCCCGTACTTCCCGTCAGACTATCCTTGCCAAGACCACCGGTAAGAGAATTATTCAGAGTATTGCCGACGATGTTGTCGTTGAGGCTACCACCAATAACATTTTCAAAGGCAGTGGCACTAGCTAGGGTGAGAGTGAGATTTCCGGCGGTGACGGTTTGGGCGGCGGTACTGCCGAGATTGAGGTTGATGGTTTTAGTTGTAGTCGCCGCAAAGTTGAGGGTATCGATTCCAGAGGCATCAATTAGGCGATCGCTACCCAAGACCATATCCGTGTCGAAGAGGTAAGTGTCGTTATCGGCCCCACCATCGAGGGTGTCGTTGCCTCCTAAACCGCTGAGGGTGTCATTACCTCCCACTCCAGCCAGGGCATCGGCAAAGCTTGTCCCGACCAAGTTGTTATTGGCCGCGTTACCATCATTGTCAAGAATGGTGGCCGTAGCGTTGTCAGGGCCACTAATAGTGTAGCCGACGGGGGCGGTAATTTTGGTGATGATGGTTTCACTGGGATCACTCAAGAGGTCATCTTTGGTGGGCAGGATGATGGTAGCTTTGGAGGAACCTGCCGCAAAGGTGACGCTGCTGGGAGTAGTGCCTGTGTAGTCAACACCTGGAGTGGCCGTACCGGCAAGGGTGTAGTTAACCGTTAAGGCACTGGAGAGGTCGCCGGTGCGGGTGAGGGTAAAGACACTGCTCACGGAACCGGCTTCGTTACCGTCGGTGGTTTTGGCGATCGAGATTGATTTGGTGTCAGCCTGAATACGTAAGGCGTAGGCTCCCAAACTTCCCCAAGTTGTTTCACCAAAGGACTGATCCGGAAGCGTTGAGTTAGGACCAACTTTGACAAAGTAATTTTGCCCGGCTACCAGTCCCGAATAAGTTAATCCAGTGACATCAACCAATGCGTTGTTATTCCAATCCGCGAGAACTCCTCCACTTGCATTAAGGATTTGGGCATCAAGATGCAGATTTCCATATCCAGCTGGCAGGTCTTCGCCAATAAAGTTGGTACCATCTTTGCTGAAAATTAGAGCATTATTGACTGAAATGTTTACGCTTCCAGCAGCAGGGGCGGTAAATTTGAAGTAATCATAGTCTATCCCAGTATTACCATCATCTGATGCTAGTGTAATCCATTCAAAGGCCCCACCGTAACCAGTGGAATTTAGGGTAATCGTCTGAGCACTAGCTAGATCCGTATTCGGAGTCCCTTCAACATAGCGACCGATTCCTTCCCCCCTAATCTGGAGAAAATCATTTTCAGTGTTTGTCGCATTCGAGTATTGGCCGCGCGAGAATTGCGTTAACTGCTTGGAATAGCCGACACCCATGATAGGTGCCCAGCCAGGGCTTGAGCCGCCTCCTGTATAGTATTCGGTAGAACCCTGACCGTCATGACTAAGATTGAGATTGTGTCCAGCCTCATGGGAAGCCGCTTCTGCGATATTTTTTGCAGTTCCTAAGCGACTTGGAAACACAAGCGCAGGTTTGTAATAGTTAGTTGTATCAACGAGATCGTAAATGCCAACATAGGCAATTCCCCCAGCCCCCGACCATTGGCTACCAATGTTCCCAATAGACACAACTGTCCCATAAGCACTGTCGCTTGTGCTAGACCGAGTAATCTGATCAAAGGTTGGTGTTTTCGTTGTTACGTTGACACCAAAAGGTGCATAGTCAGCAGCTACCCGACGGAAAATTTCCTTAATTGCATCAAATTCTGCTTGTGAATATGCCGTACTGACGATTGAGTCCAAAGAAAAGACAGCTATAGAAGAAATGCGGTCAGCACCCAAGGATGTGGCATTCCAAGCAGTGGCCGATGTGTTGTAGCCATCAAAATCCAGATAAATAGTCTTGGAAGAGAAGGGATTGGAACTGAGATTAAAGACTTCTGCATTGGAAATGCTTGTGAAGTCAAAGCTTCCTTGAGTGTTTACGGTTGCAAATTTCGGAATTGGTGTATTTCGTGGCTTAATAGAGATTGTATTTTCTATAACCGAGATGAGACTTGAGTAGTTAACCGTCTTGGGGGGTAACAGATAGTCTCGCGTCCCTTGAGGAGCATTAGGAGACAAGGAGCTTAGAGGTTGCAGTCCCAATTTGCTACTGTGGTATTGACCGCACGAGTAACAGTATGTGATATGGGTTTCTCCAGTTTTCTGGGTGAGATTGTCCTGATTAACCCTCGAATCCCATCCCTCGGCAGTGGGTACAGAGACAAGACCCAACCCTGGACTGGTGGTGACGGGGGCGGTAGTGGGTACAGAGGCAGGACTCGGCGCTGGACTGGTGAGATAACCAGAAGAGTCAATACTAAGAGAAGCGGGAAAGACCACTTGACTCGTAGCAGCAGGGGAGACTGGAACCGTGGGGGCCTCAGAGGAGACTGTAGATGGGGAGGGGTCAGAGTTCAGGACTCCTAAGGGAGGCGTTTCCCTCGATACAGTTAAATCGTCGGAACCTGTTAAATCAAAGGTGATTGGGAAGGCTCCATCAAAACTCAAAGAATCTTCTAGAGATGGCATATCTGTACTAGATAAATCGGAACTTACTTGTGTTGTCTTCATCACCACACACACCCCATTTTCCGAAAATTAATCGGTCAATTACTTGGGGGTGTTGGATTGTTTCTGTTTATGGTTAGGGAAAAAGACCAGCCCAACTTTTCTGCCTTGGGGCTAAATCTCTTGTTTGCTTATATTATAAACAGACAAGTTCTAGGAAAAAATAAATTTTTTCTTAAATTTATCCAAGAGCCTGATGAGTCACAGCAACAAGAAAAGTATTATTGAGAATGAAAAAACGTGAAAGTATTAAGCTGCCCGTGCATTTAAATTACTCCTTGAGACGCAGTTAAAATTCGTTGCGTAAATGCGTCCTAGCTTACTAGGTCAGGGTTTCTCAATCAACAGAGTAAATACTAAGACTATTTTCCAAAAACTGTAGCCCAATTATAGAAAAGATAATTAAGTGGATAAATCGCCTCTTATTGTTTCTGTGTGTAAGGGAGAAGAATAGAAATAATTTTCTAAAATATAGTCTTTAAAACCTTGCCTAGCAAGACTTGTATAAACAATAAACACTAATAAATATACTAGGTTTATCGGAGACAATAAATGGGTAATATTTGGAGATAAAAAGTAATTTTTTGTTCAATAAATGGTAAACTTTTTCATGGTTTTTTAACTGATTTGCGAATTACATTTTTTAAATATAAATCAGTAATTTTATTTATTTTTCTATTAATTACCAGCCAAATATACACCTTTATCTTCTTACAATAAACCAGCCGCCACATTCAAATCAATACCTATTGCTTAAATCAAACCTTCTCCTCACTTCAGTCTGGTTTCTGATGTTTGATTGCTTGTTGTCACCAACTGAAGAAATCTTACCTTTAGATGAGCCTACTTTTACCTCAATCTGCTTAACCGGAACCGTGGCTAAATTAATCTTTTTTTCCTAAGTTTCCTGGAAAGATTAAGGTAAAAATTAGCTCTATCCGCCCTTAGATTGGCTGATCATGGCTATTGGCCACCGATTCGGGGCTATCCTCGCCAATCCAAGCCCTGACTAACTCGTAGCAGAGACCGAGCAGAACCGGTCCGACGAACAAACCGATAATCCCGTAGGCGATCACTCCCCCGAACACCCCTAGCAGAATCACCACCATGGGAATGGGCAGACCGCGCCCCATTAAGATCGGTTTGAGGAAATTATCCACCAAGGTGGCGGGAATCATCCAGAGGGTAAATAATAGGGCGATGGAATGGGGTAGTGTTACCCAAGCGTGAATGAGCGCCCCCAAGACAATCAAACCAGGGCCAATTTGGAGAATGCCCAAAATTAGGGTGAGGAAAGTTAATAAACCTGCCGCAGGGGTTCCCACCGTCACTAAACCGATGCCGATCAAAAGACTCTGGATAATAGCAACGCCAATAACACCACGGCTAACATTGCGGACGGTGGAGGCGGTTAGACTGGCCAGCGCGATGCCTCGACCTGGGGCAATCTTTTCCGCTAACCGGTTCATCAGGTGAGTCAGATTTTTAGCCGAGAGGGTGAGGGCCGCCGCAATCAGAATCGAGGCGATAAATTTCAGCACCGTCAGACCGGTACTGGTGGCTAGGGAAAGGGATATTTTGCCCAGTTCTTTTAATTGTGGCTCGAAGCGTTGAAAAAATTGACCCGTGTTATCCGATGCCTGCTGCCAGAGACCGGCAATCCTTTCGCCAATCAGCGGCCAGGTGGCCAGATCGTCGGGGGGAGGGGGAATCAGCACCGTACCGGTATCGATATATTCGGCCAGCGTTCGCAGATTACCCGCCAGAACCGCTGCAATGCCACTCACCGGACCGATAATAATCCCTAGACAAAGTAGGGTGAGGAGAACTGTGGCCAGTTTCGCCCGGCCAGCGAGTAACTTTTTTAACCAGAGAAAGAGCGGATACCAAGCGATCGCCAGAATTGCTCCCCAGAGGATCATGGTTAGGAAGGGACGCAGCAGGGTAAAACCAGCAAATAACAACAGGCCGAGAAAAAACAGCCGGATGACGAGATCGATAATTTTAGCGTCATTTTTCATCAATAGCGATCGCCTTTTGGCTAGATGAGGACATTGCTGCAATTATGGCAGTTTTTCGTTATCGGTAGTGATTCGCTAGTAGTGGTCAGCCGTCTTGCTTATCTGGTCAGGATTGTGTAAAGTATTTCCTCATCAAAATAATTGCCCGATAAATCTTTAAAACTGATTCTTTCAGGGTAAATCTCCTGACAAATATTTTTTGGGTCGGTGCAATGCTTACCTTAAATAGTCTTGATCGAGTAAAATCGACTAATTTAATCTATTAAGTAGGTAGGTGTTAAAAGTTGTCAGACACCCCCCTTATCAAGGGGGGCAGGGGGGATCGAAGCTAAAATCCATTTTTAATTTAATTATAACCAGCTACTTAACAATGATGCAGACAAATTTATTAGAAGTGCGGGGAGCCACCCGTCGATTTGGGGGATTAGTCGCTGTGGATGGGGTTGGCTTTCAGGTACAAAAAAACGAGATTTTTGGCTTAATTGGACCCAATGGGGCGGGAAAAACGACTTTATTTAATCTGATCACTGGTTTAATTCCCCTATCCAGTGGTGATTTAATTTATCAAGGCGACAGTCTGGCGAATTATCGTCCTCACCAGATCGCTCAGGCAGGAATTGCCCGGACTTTCCAGAATTTGCGCTTATTTGGTGAATTATCGGCTTTAGAAAATGTAGCGATCGCTGGACATATTCACAATAGATCCAATCTCTGGACGGGAATTTTGGGTTTACCAGTTTCGAGAAGGGAGGAGGAAAAAACCTACAAAAGAGCGGGGGAATTATTAGATTTAGTCGGATTAACCGACCAGAGCAATCGAAAAGCCCGTAATTTAGCCTATGGTGATCAAAGACGCTTGGAAATTGCCCGCGCTTTAGCTTTGCAACCCCAGTTATTACTCCTCGATGAACCGGCAGCCGGGATGAATCCCAGCGAAAAGGGGTCATTAAGTCAGCTAATTCGACAAATTCGTGATAATTTAGCTCTAACCGTCCTGTTAATCGAACATCATGTGCCTTTAGTGATGGGATTATGCGATCGCATTGCCGTGTTAGATTTCGGTAAGTTAATCGCTTTGGGAGATCCAGCTACAGTCAGGGAGAATCGCGCGGTGATTGAAGCTTATTTAGGGGATGAATAAGGATTTTAGATAATTCCTCTTCAGGTTAATGGGAGATAAGTAGGTAGGCGTTAAAAATTATCAGACACCACCCTGATCAAGGGTGGACTAAGGGTAGGGTTGATTCATGAATCAACCCTACTATGAATCAACTCTAGGACTGAGGGGGAATCGAACCTAAAATCCATTTTTAATTTAATTATAACCAGCTACTTAACAATGATTATTTAATTACCAGAGATAGTCAAAAAAAGAGTTAAAGTTTCTCCCGATCGATATTTTGTCATAAGTACGGACGCACAATTATTTGTAGGATGGGTTAGCGGTAGCGTAACCCATGCTAACTCATCCAGTCGTTTAATTCCTTTAATCTTGTTAGCGCGTAACAACTCTCGACGCACCTCATAATCAGCAATTTCTGGAAGAATAACCCTAATACCTGCTTTAATTAGTGTTTGTAGCCAACAATTACAAGCTAGACTTTCAGGCGCTCGCTTAGGATTAGTAATTAAACCGATAATTCCCGTATCTAATAAAACTACTCTATTCACCAAGTTACTCCCTTTAAGTGAGCCGGAAATAAAGGACGCTCAGATAAACGATCTTGATCGAGTGCTTCGATTAAATATTCACCGGTTTCTTGTTGTTCCTGTTCATCTTCTTCATCAATCCAAGATTGAAGTAAATTAACCAGTTTGGTCTGTTGTTCTTGTTCTAAAATAGTATCCTTGAGCAACTTTAGGACATAAGCTTCTAGAGAAAGACCTTTCTCCCTCGCTTTTTGGCTGAGATATTGTTCGATTTCCGATGTTAAATTAAGAGTTAGTGGCATGGGCTTGACTTGAATCAATTTATCGTGTCTTTAACTATTATAAACAAAAAAGCTATCACACTCTACAAATATAGCGCAATCGCCCCTAATTTAAGACTTCAATTGTTGCTCGATTTGCCAGTTTTCTATTAAACACTAACTAGCAAAGTCAAATACTGGTGTTTCAATTACCCGTTTTGGTCGCTTATTTTCCCAGACAATTTCCTGCAAGCGTTCGACAGTTTCTGGTGCAAAAAAACGCTCTCCCGTTTCTACACAGACTCTAGCGGGGACATTTTCTATAATGAAAAAATTGCCATTGATTTCAAGAGTATAGGTAACTTCTTGTTCAATTAAGGTTTCTTGTCTAGAATTAGTTGACATCTGGTGTTCTCCTTGATTTAAAATCAATCCATAAATTTGGGTCGGGTTCATATAGGGTAATAATTTTGAGCAAAGGGCGAGAGGGATAGCTACAATGAATGTGTAAGGCTCTATTAATTAGAGTAAATCCCAAAAGTAAACAGCTTGCACCATACTTATCAGCCGGATAATCTTCAATAATTTCGCTTTGTTCCATCGCCTCCCGTAATTCTTGAACACTGATCTGACGCAGGATACTTTGATTGACAGCGTGTTGAGAAAATTCCAATTGGTTTTGTCTAACTTTTTGACGAATTTCCTCAATCATTTCAGTGATAGCCGCCTTTACTTTGAGCGTAAATATCCGTCGCTGTCATTTCACCAAATAACTGATCTTTAGTTTCTAAATAATTTAGAGGTTGGGATGCTGTTTCTCTTAGAAAGAAAGCCGCTTTAGCAATTCCCAATCTCTCTACAAGAGCTTTAACTCCCTCTTTGCTAATTTCCTCAATCTCAGGAATCGTCAAATCTGTTTTAACTTTCATAGTAATTTTCCTCAATTCAAGCGTCGAAATAGATTTTCAATTTTGCTTCATTCATCCACACTCCTACCATCATAACAAAAAAGCGATCGCCCTCTACAAATATAGCGTGATCGCATCTAATTCGAGACTATAGCTTTATTCGCCATTCCCTTCGCTTTCTTATAAATACTCAATCCCGCCCTGCATTTTGTCAGGACTCAGCCTTTAGGTTAGCCTGTACTGTAGAAGCAACAGTTTTGTTATCTCGCATTACTCTGATCAACAATCTTAAGGCTTCGTTAACCGCATCAGCAGTGGGAAACATTTCCGCGACATCAGGCTCCAAGCGCACAGTGACTCCATCAAAGCTTTTTCTTCCAGAGCCTAACTTTCTAACTCGGAGGTGCTTCAAGTCATACTCTGTCCGTAAATCATCTTCCATTTCTGGCTCATCCCTCTTCATAAGCTTCTCGTTCGGTTTGCGTCACTTCCCTTGCACTGATGAGTCGAATTACATCTCCTCTTTCAGTATAGGATACAATTAACAATCGCCCTCGATCTGACTCGCCAACAATCAGATATCGTTCCTCGCTCTCAGAATGCTCTGGATCATAGAAGTCAACATAGAGAGGATCATCAAAAACAGTTTTTGCTTCCTCATAGGAAACTCCGTGCTTGGATAAATTCTTTACTGCCTTGTTTTTATTCCACTCAAACTGCATGAAAATATTGTATCAGCAATTTTTTGTTAAGTAGCTGGTTATAATTAAATTAAAAATGGATTTTAGGTTCGATCCCCCCTGCCCCCCTTGATAAGCTATCGATTAGTCAGATCTTTCTTAACAAAAAGAGAAGAAACTTAAAAAAAGGGGAAACGATTGATAGGTATAGTTTTGAAAGAAGGAATCAAGGTGGAGGTGAGCAAAAAAAATGGAGAAATGGGCAGCCCAAGAATTAC
>NZ_JAQMSY010000230.1:0-10233 GCF_028329095.1 Microcystis sp. CS-574 | reverse complement strand
TTTTGGGGCAACTTTGGGTGTACTATCAAGTCAAAAGCCTGAAGACTCGTGAAATGAAATTCGCAATCCCATTGAATTTTACCCCGTATTATGCGAACTAACTCCCAAAAGCCTTGCTACAGGGCAAATTGAGAATTGCTGCTATCGGGGGGTTACGAGGGCAAGCCTAATCGTAATCAAATTCAGAATGGTACAGTCACACGAAGGTGGCATTGGAACAGTGGAAGAATGCAAACTAAAACCTGGGCTTGGAGCGCAAATTGGTCAAAATATCTTCATTACAGTCCCATTAAGATTCTCAGTCTGTCTTCAACCAATGCCAGCGTTTCTGAGGATACAGTTCCCCATCGCTTCTCAAGTCGTTCTACTGAGATTGATCTTACGTCCTCGCACTTGATAAAACTTGGCATTTTCACTCCTCCCTCTGGAGGTTCCACTTTTATGTGAAAAGGGATTCCTTTGTCTTTAGAAGTTACTGGCAAAACAACAACTAAGCCAGATGCACCCTGATTAAACAGGTCTGCTGAAATCACTAAACATGGACGCTTACCAGCCTGTTCATGCCCTCTTACTGGATTAAGGTCTGCTAGCCATATTTCTCCTCTGGTAATTTCTGCCACTACCCTTCTACTCCATCAGCGAGAGTTTGCTCCCATGTCTGCCTTTCAGAAATTTCCTCTTGCCATAAAGTCTCATTCTTCCTTAAGGCGGCGAAGGCTTCATTCGCTTGAACTAGAAAAACATATCTGCGATAATTTTCGATGGCTTTGTCTAATACTGTTGGGAGCGTATCCCCAGAGGAGTCAACGAGTGCTAACAGCGTTTTGTGAGCAGCCTCACTAATGCTAATTTTTAATTCAGGCATACTTTTCTCTCGTAGCTTGTGTAGGGCTATTGTAGCCAATTGTGTAAGGGCTAACAACCTAGTTGGAACTGATTATTTATTCTCCCTTTTGCCTTTTGCCTGTCCTGATATGTAGCCTATGCTCAACGGATTTAGTATTAGATAACACCTGTGAATAACGGAGTCGGAGAAGAATTTTTTTTGCCCAATGTTGAAACACTTTTAACTGATGGCGTTGGCTGGGTAAACGCAGTATATAGACAAAGCGACGCATTATATCAGCCAATCTACCAGTAATATTAATGCCAAAACTGGAAACAAGGGCTGATTGTTTACCCAGGGTTAACATATCACCTAAATGGAGATAATAATAGGGTTGGGGCGATTTTTTTCTGATCACTGCCGAGATATTTTTTGCTAATAGACTGGCTGCTTGATAGGCTGCTTGTGCTGTGGCAGGAATTACCTGTTTATTAGGATAAATTTCGGCTAGATCCCCAAGGGCAAAAACTTCGGGATAGTCGATTAATTGTAAACTGGAACGGGTTAATAATTTGCCTTGTGCTGTTTTCTGACAATCTAAATTATTGATCCAATCCTGTGCTTGGGTTCCTGCTGTCCACAATAATAAATCAATGGGGATAAATTCATTTGTATTATCTTTAAATACGGTTATGGAATTAGCTGCAACTTCCCTTAATCCCGTGTTTAAATAGAGACTAACATTCTTGGCTAAAAGGGAACGATAGGAAGCAACACGCACCGATTTAGGGAAGTTTTGCAGTATTTCCTCATTCCTTTCCACTAGATAAACTTTGCCTTTTTTTCCTAAACGATCAGCCACCTTACAGGCTAATTCTACCCCATTGGGACCACCGCCAATAATTGCTAAATTAATTGAGGATTTTCCTTGAGTTTCTAAGTCATGAATTGCTGTTTGTAATTTTTCTACATCCTCTAAACTCCGAAAAGTTAGCCCATAATCAGCTAACCCCAGTATAGCCGGCCAACGATTCCGCACTCCCACCGCTAAAACGAGGTAATCGTAATCTAAAATTTCCTCATTTTCTAAATATACTTGATGATTGTTTAAATCAATATTACTGGCTTTTTGAGTTTTTAAATTAATCTGAGTTCCTGTTAATAATTGACGGTAGGAGGGAGCAATTTCCCAGCGTTGCAATTCTCCTGTAATTAGTTCATAGAGAAGAGGAGTAAAGAGAAAATGGTCTTTTGGTTCGACTAAAGTTATTTGCCATTGACCTGATTTTACTGCTGTTAATCGACTCAAATTGAGTGCCGTGTATAACCCTCCAAAACCACCACCGAGAATGCAAATCTTAGTTATAGGTTTATTCATGGATTTTTATTCTCAGTTGTGTTTAAGAGAGGTTTCAGTTCCGAAACTAATTGTTCTGAACGAATAATTCTCGCCAGGGGCAAAAGATGATAGTGAGTGTCAGCAAAAATAGTAGAATCGGTCTTAATATTCAAGTCTTTTGGGTCGTAAATTGTTGGGACAACCCGACTTAATTCTTCGGCAGATTTGCGAATATTAGCCAGGGTTTTACCATCATTTTTGGCATAAACCCAGGGTAAAGAAACCACTAAAGTCGCCCCTTTTGCTTCTAAATCTTTCTTGAGTTTTTCAATCAATTTAATCGAGTGAGCAGAGACAGGAGTATCAAAGGTCATTTGCCACCATTTCCATTTCCCTGTTTTTTCCTTAACTATAGTCGGATCTCCTGTATTAGTAATCGGATCGGAAAGATAACCCGTCATTCTGCCTTTAGTGAATAAATCAACCGTGGATTTAGTGACTGCACGCATCCCCGGAATACCTAATAACCAAGTATCCTCGATCATGGTTTTTAAAGGTATTCCACCTAACCCCGGTTTGCCAATAGCGACGCTAAAAGTTGCGGATCCCCAAAGTCCTTCGCCGCGATTAAAACCGTCCTCATCCATGAGCATGAGATATTCAGGAATCAGCAGAATTACATCCCCTTTGCGTGCTTTTTCGAGAATCATAGCGGCAATGACATTTAACCCGATATCACCCTGTAAACCGAAGTTAACCACCGGTATTCCCAATTCTTTGGCCATTAATTCCGAATTTATGCTATAATGTGCCCCCGATCCTGCCGTGACGATTAAACGCCGCGGTCCTTCGACCTTGGCTGCGATCGCTGATTTTTCCTCGTACATCATCCGCAACCAGCTTAATTCGCCGCCGTAGATGACATTATAAACAAAGCCGAGGGACCAAGCGACTCCCAGAGAGGCTAACCAGGGGAAAGGGTTAAAGGATTTAGTATTCATCAGAATTCAAAGTAAATAAAGTCACCGGTATTAGTGGAAGCTAGGAGAATAGTTAAACCTAGCAATATTTTAGACAGCCAAGGCGATAACAACAGTTCATATTCAAACTTTTTCTGGGCAATAGCCAGATGTTCGAGGATTAAAACAATGATACCAAGAACTAAAGCAACGCTTAAAACTGCTCCTTGATTGAGAGTATAGGAACTAAAAATCTCCCCGATATTAGCTAAGGAATAATTGAAAGGATTGGCAATAACCAGCATTTTGCCGATTAATCTTCTGGTGTTAATCTCCATGAAAAAGAGACAACCAAAAATGACCGCCAATTGCGTTAAAGCCCAGGAGACAATTTGCGGCGTTTTCTCCTGTAAATTTGAGGCGAAATCCCTCCACTTGTGGTACCATTTCATTTGCACTAGCCAGACCATAATGTAGTAAAAGGCTGAGGAGACGATGAAAACGAGGAAACTGGTGCGAATGGCGTAATAAAACAGGATCAGGGACAGTGCCGCTAATAGGACTTGCGGCTGAAAAACGTATTTTCCGACGAAAGCATAGAAAGGTCGCCCTAGATAACGCAGTAATAATAATAATGCCCCGTGGTAGGCACCCCAAAAGATGAAATTCCAAGCCGCACCGTGCCAGAAACCAGAGAGAGTAAAGGTGATAAATAGGTAAAAAGGCGCCCAATTTTTATTGGAACCCATCAGGGGTAAAAACACATAATCCCGAAACCAAGTGCTAAGGGTAATATGCCAACGTCGCCAAAATTCGTTAATACTTTGGGATGTGTAGGGAGCTAAAAAGTTCAATTCCAATCTAACCCCGACGAAATAGGCTAAACCAACAGCAATAAAGCTATAACCGCCGAAGTCAAAATAGATTCTCAGGGTGAATAAAAAGGCCTCAAACCAGATATACCAAGCATTGTCGATCATCTTATCTAATTGGATGTAGGGCGCAATGTTATCGGCGAGGACAAATTTCATAAATAAACCGAGGGAAAGCCAACCCAAACCCTTCTCGAAGTTTTCTCCTGTAAATTTGAGGCGAAATCCCTCCATTTGTGGTA
Organism: Microcystis sp. CS-574; assembly: GCF_028329095.1. Classification (NCBI taxonomy): domain Bacteria; kingdom Bacillati; phylum Cyanobacteriota; class Cyanophyceae; order Chroococcales; family Microcystaceae; genus Microcystis; species Microcystis sp. CS-574. Next base: position 5,995 of record NZ_JAQMSY010000230.1, on the reverse strand, counting down.
ATAAATCCCGGCGACGCTCGATCGGACCTGCGACAATTTGGGGGAAAAAGGAGATAAAATTGACATAATCGAGGACGGCTAGGGGTTTCTTTTTCTTTTCGCGTAGGGAGTCCACCACGAAAGCCACCATCTGGAAGCTATAGAAGGACACCCCCGGCGGTATTTGGCTAGGCACGGGAATTGGGGAAAGTTCCTTCCAATTGGGAGGGAGAGAAACGAATAATCCGATGATTTCTTGGACAAAAAAGCCGAAATACTTGAAGTAGGCGAGGACAAGAATATCGATGACGATAACGATAGTGGCTAGGAGATTCGCTTTCCAGCCGCTCATTTTCAGCACTAGCCAGACCATAATGTAGTTAAAGGCTAGGGAGACGATGAAAACGAGGAAACTGGTGCGACTGGCGTAATAAAACAGGATCAGGGAAAGTGCCGCTAATCCAACTCCATCAAAAACACCTCGCCAGAGATTGAAGGACTTCGCTATATAACGCGCCGTTAAGAAAGGAACGCTAAAAAGGATTAATATCCACCAAAATATAAAATCAGAGTAATTCAAGCCTTGTTAACTCCTGATGGTCTGTGTTACCTTGTTTGAGATGGGTTTCCTGACTTCTGATGCACAGAGACGAGAGATTTTCTTGACAAGCCTATCAAACTTTGTCAGACTTGTCCATAAAATTAACTCCAGCAATCCTAAAAAATTGAGGCTAGACAAGCAATGCTTTATCAAAAACTGTTAGATGCACATAAACGCTATCGGCAATTTAAGACTTATCCTCATATTGCTGATCAATATTGGTCTAGTCAGTTGGCAGAGCATAATATTAGTCCTAATAATGTGGAATATGATGCTAAATCTGGTCAACTTTTTTATAAACCTTTAGGTATCAGTTTAAGCAAAAATAAGCAAGATTTCCTCTTGGTTAGTAAAGTTTGTAACAAAGCTGGAGCCTTAAAAGCTCTGGCTGATTGTAAATTTTATATTGATGAGCAACAGGAATTAATTATCGAGATCGATGGAGTTAAGTTAATTATCGAGACGGGACAGGATTTAGATATCGCCCATGAAATTTTCCTTTTAGGTGTATATAATTTCCTCTATAACAAGCCCTGTGTAGTGATCGATATTGGTATGAATACGGGTTTTGCTAGTCTCTTTTTTGCTAATCGAGCTAATGTGAAAGCTGTCTATAGTTACGAACCTTTTAAGGCTACCTACGACCAAGCTTTAAGAAATTTTGCCCTCAATCCTAATCTAGCGGAGAAGATTAAAGCTTTTGATTATGGAGTCGGCGCTCGGGATGAAATTATTCAAGTCGAATACGATTACACCGTGAAAGCTAGTGTTGGTATTTCTGGTATTGACAACCAATTAAAACCTTTTGCCTCGAAACAAACCGCTACAGCCGATTTAATTCTGAAACCTTTCACCGATGTGTTTAAAGGTATTACCTCTGACTATCCCGATATTGATATTGTTGCCAAGATTGATTGTGAAGGCTCCGAATACGAAATCCTCGATTCTTTAGCGGCAACTGGTCAATTGGGACAGATTAAAATTGTCATGATGGAATGGCATAAAAAGGGTCCCGATGCTTTAGTCAAACATCTGCAAGACTTCGGTTTTATCATCTTCTCCCGAATGCCTCGCAGTAAAAATGTCGGCACTTTGTACGCAATTAAACCCTAAAGTACAGAAGTGAGGTGATAGGGAGATGGGGAAATTTCAACTAATACCCCAAAACCCCAACAGGTTCTAACTGATAACTGATAACTGCTTTACTGTGCTTGACAATAGGTATTAAAAGCTTCGCCAGTTTCTTTTTCTAATTGGCCGGCTTTTCTGACCTTTTCCTGTGCTAATTTTGCCCCGTTTTTATTGCGAGTTTCGATCACTTGAATTATTTCACGAGTGGCAGTGGCATAATCTTCGTAAACTTGAGCGAAAGTGGTCTTATATTTCTCTATTTCAGGATCCTTCACTGCTAATTTTTTCATATTTTCCGCGGCCTGTTCGATTTTATCGGCGGCTAATAGCCAACTTTTTTGGTCAATTTCTGTCCCTTGACCCTTGGTTAAAGATTTGGTTTCTTGGGCGACTTCGTTGGCAATCCGATAGATTTTTTGACATTGAAACTGTTTACTATCAGCACAACTTGCCAAAAAAGTCAAGCCCATAAATATTAAGATTATTTTGTTATTCATAGCATTGTATTTGAGATGATTCTAGAGAAGCTTATAGCGGTCAACTATCAGCCTCTAGTAGTTTTTTACTGTTATCGACTGATAGAATTGTTCAATCTGATAATACTAAAGTTTAGCACTCGATCGCCGTTAAGCGTGTCTTTTTTGATGCCAATTCCAAGCGTGTTCAACTATTACCTTAAGATCGGCATATTGGGGATGCCAACCGAGAACCTGTTTAGCTTTATCACTACTGCCGATTAAAATAGGGGCATCACCTGCTCTTCTGGGACTTTCGATGACGGGAATATCCAAACCAGTTACCGCTTGCGCTGTTTCAATCACTTCCCGCACAGAAAAACCGTTACCATTGCCCAAATTAAACACATTACTTTCGCCCCCATTTAAGAGATATTCTAAGCCTAAAACGTGAGCTTGAGCTAAATCATTAACATGGATATAATCACGCACAGCAGTACCATCGGGAGTATCATAATCCGTGCCAAAAATTGACAGGGAATCCCGTTTTTTCAGAGCAGTTAATAAAGCCAAGGGAATTAAATGGGTTTCCGGTTGGTGATCTTCCCCTAATAAACCACTGGGATCGGCTCCTGACGCATTAAAATAACGGAAAGCCACCGATTTTAAACCATATGCTGGATCAAAATCCCTAAGAATTTGTTCCACCATTTCCTTACTGGCTGCGTAGGGACTGAGGGGATGATGGGGGTGACTTTCCGTCATCGGAATTTCCTTCGGCATTCCATAAATAGCACAGGTGGAAGAAAAAACAAATTTCTTCACATCGGCGGCGATCATCCCTTGCAAAAGAGTCAGACTACCACTAACATTATTTTGATAGTAAATGGCTGGTTCCTGCACCGATTCCCCCACGGCAATAAAAGCGGCAAAGTGCATGACAGCGGCAATATCACGACTAGCAAATAAATTATCCAGCAGCGATCGATCCCTGGTATCACCGACAATTAACTCAACTTTTAATATATCCTTAATGATTTCGGCGTGACCGTAGGATAAATTATCGAGTACGATGACGGAATAACCGGCATTTTTGAGCGCTAGAACCGCATGGGAACCAATATAACCCGCACCGCCAGTAACGAGAATGGTAGGTTTAACTTGAGACACGCGATCATACCTATTTGAAATTGACTTGTCTATAACTTTATACCCTAATTTTGCTTTTATTTGACCATCATGTTAAGTCCCCTCGATCTATCTCTTTCCCTTGACAAGGAAACTTATCAATCACAAATTAAAGATTTAATGGAACAACTGCGATCGCTACAGCAGTCCTGTTGGGAATGTAAATTACCCGTGGTGGTGGTTTTGGAAGGTTGGGCGGCGGCAGGCAAGGGAACTTTAGTCAAAAAAATGGTTAACTATATGGATCCTCGGGGTTTTACCGTCCATCCAATTTTAACCCCTTCCTCCCAAGAGGAAAGTTACCCGTTTTTGTGGCGATTTTGGCAAAAACTGCCAGCAAAGGGCAGTATTGGCATTTTTTATCACAGTTGGTACACCCATCTACTAGAGGATCGACTCTTAAATAAATTGCCCTCCTCCCAGATTCCTCTAGTTATGCGCGATATCAACACCTTTGAGCGACAATTATTTGATGATCGGGTCGCGATCGCTAAATTCTGGATTCATCTCAGTCAAAAGGAATTAAAGTCACGCATCAAAGAATACGCCGAAAATGAGCTAGAATCTTGGCGCGTGCGTCCGGAAGATTGGCAACAGGCCAAACGTTATGATGAGTATGCCAGTTTAGCTGAGGAAATGATTACCTACACTAGCACGGGGGCCGCCCCTTGGACATTGGTGGAGGGCAACTGTCAACGTTGGGCCCGGGTAAAAGTTCTCTCCCAATTAGTCGGTACGATCGCTCAAGCTTTGGATCAGCGGCAATTACCGATCGAACCTCCTGTCAATCTACCACCCCAAGCCCAATTACTGCCCACGGAACCCGATTATCTAGGGAGAGTGGACTTAAGTGCCAAATTGGAAAAAGAAGACTATAAAATCCGTTTGCGTCAGGCACAGGTGGAATTAAGAAAACTGCAATTAGAGATTTTTCAGGCAAATATTCCCGTTTTAGTCCTGTTTGAGGGGTGGGATGCCGCCGGTAAGGGAGGTGCGATCAAACGCTTAACCGATACCCTCGATCCTCGCAGTTATCAAGTGATTGCCTTTGCTGCCCCGACGGAGGAAGAACACCGCTATCATTACCTCTGGCGCTTCTGGCGCAAATTACCCGCAGCCAAAACTATCGGTATATTTGATCGCAGTTGGTATGGACGGGTTTTGGTGGAGAGAGTGGAAGGATTCGCTAAAGATATGGACTGGCGGCGGGCATATCAAGAAATTAACGAATTTGAGGCCCAATTAACCCATTCAGGCTGTGTTTTAGTCAAATTTTGGTTACATATTAGCCCCGAAGAACAGTTAAATCGCTTCAACGAGCGCCAAAATAACCCCTATCGTCAACATAAACTCACCGATGAAGATTGGCGCAATCGAGAAAAACAGCCCCTCTACCATGTGGCAGTTAATCACATGGTAGCCCGTACTAGCACCCCCGTCGCCCCTTGGACGATTGTGGCGGCAAATGACAAGTATTTCGCCCGCGTTAAAGTCATAGAAACAGTAATTGCCGCTATTGAAACCGGTTTGAAACAACGGGGATAGGATCAGTAATCAGTGATCAGTAAACAGTGATCGGTGATCAGTAAATGGGGATCAAGATGAAAATAACTAACTAATTAACTTAAAACTTAAATCTGATAACTTAAATCTGATAACTGATAACTGAATTTATGAGTTTTTCCCCCAGTTTAATTTCTCCCGATCTTAGTTTGGCCGATATTCCCCTAGAGGAAACCCTCTCTTTAGGAGTGATGGCTTCTGGTAGTGGTTCCAATTTTGCGGTTTTGGCGGAAGCGATCGCCAAAAAACAGCTAAATGCCCGGATTCCTGTCCTCATCTACAATAATCCCGATGCCAAGGTAAAAGAAAAAGCCGCTGACTACAATATCCCTGCGGTTTTCCTCGATCATCGTCAATTTAAACCCAGAGAAGAACTCGATCGGGCAATAGTCGAAACTTTCCAGGAATACGGCGTAAAATGGGTAATTATGGCGGGCTGGATGCGAATTGTCACCCCAGTGTTACTGGATGCCTTTCCCGATCGCGTGATCAATATCCATCCTAGTTTACTACCCAGTTTTAAGGGTGTGCGTGCCGTGGAACAAGCTTTAGCCGCGGGGGTAAAAGTGACCGGATGTACTGTGCATATCGCTCGCGCGGAGGTAGATAGTGGCCCAATTTTAATGCAAGCAGTGGTTCCCATTCTCCCCGATGATACCGCAGCCAGTCTCCACGAACGCATTCAAGTGCAAGAACATCGCATTTTCCCAGTAGCGATCGCTTTAGCAGCGAAATTGAGCCTATAGAGATCGATTTCTGGACTTCCTTGGCGAGAATACTGGCAAAAAAACGAAAATTCAAGGCAAATCGTTAAATAGGGTTTGCGGCAAAAAGTTTGTTGGTGGGGTTAGGAGTCAGTAGCCAGCAGTCAGGCTTCGGCAAAAACACTACACGCGGCGGAAAAAGAAAGTGACAGGGTACAGCAAAAAAGAGTGGAATAGTTACTAATTCTGTACGCAAATATTGCATCTAGAATTAGCTTTGTACGCTTTGACCCGTACTGGGTTAACTACGAACCTCTCTATCGGATTCCCGCTAAAGGCGGCCTCTCCGACTACCTTTCTTCCAATATTTAAGG
>NZ_JAQMSY010000017.1:0-11042 GCF_028329095.1 Microcystis sp. CS-574 | reverse complement strand
ACAACTGAGTAGAATTATGATTTGTTGCAGGTGTAAATCACTTTCCAAGGGTGGTTCATCACTCCATAAATCCGTGGGGGGACAGGTAACTTCTGGTAAAATGTCGAGAGTTGTCATAGTTTTTCCCCTGGCTGGGACATTGATCTAATTATAACAGCTATGAGTCAGTAGTAGTACAGGGTGAGAGCATCTCAAATGCTATTGACAATTGGCCAATTTTGTGATCCGCGTGGGCATTTCAAGTGTTACCAGTCAATCAGAATAGCTACGAAATCGACCCATTTGGTCGATTTTTGCTTAACAATTGAGATAGCCAATTCTGATCAAATATGCCTGAATCGCTCTCTGGGTAAGTAACTCACATCAAGTCCCTTTTGTCAAGGATTGTTAAGATGCGCTTACCCTGGGTCAAGTAGGATTAGTTGGAAAATCGCCAGTCAAGGAAAAACCCGATAATTCAACCTATTCCCTCGGATCAAAATCCGGCAGCGTCCCCAGCTTGCGAATGGTCACTTTAACATCCATAGACAAAAAGTCATCGGCATCACCAAACCAAGAACCGGAAAGAGGTATGATTTGACCGGGATGACGAGCGATCGCCACTCGAATTAAATCAAAGCCGGCGGTAATTTGATTAGTCGGATCATAATTACGCCAACCGGCCCCCGGTAGATAAACCTGTAACCAAGCATGGGTAGCACCAGAGCCAGTCATCCCCACTTCACCACCGTCGAGGGCAGCATCGTAGAGATAGCCACTGACAAAACGACAGGCTAAACCCAATCTTCGCAAAGCTTCGATCATTAACCAAGCATAATCGCGACAAGTTCCCGACTTTAGCCGCAGGGTTTCTCCGGGGGATTGAGTTCCTTCACTCTCTCTGGATTGGTAAGTAAAATTATCTTTGATAGCGGCCATCATTCTTGCCATGGCATCGAGGGTATTATCTTGGTCCCCCGCTACAAAACTTTTGGCCCAAGCTGCCAAGCTGCCGTCGGCATCCTCGGCGTGGGGACGCATAAACACCACCAGATCTAACCATTCATCGGGGGTGTACTGGATGGGAATTTCGATCGCCCGTTGAGCGAGGGGAAAATCAGCGATCGCTTTTAAGCCAAAATGTTCAGCCCGTAATCGACAGGTAACGATTAATTCTGACGCTGGTTCAGCAAATTCAATCCCTACCACATTGTTAGATAGAGTATCCATAGTCCAGCGCGTTTTGGCGGCAATATTCGCTTCTACAGAATAACTGATAATTCTTTCACCGTGACCGGCACTAGGCAAAAAAATCGCCCGATGTTCCCCAAAAGTTACCGGTTTACGATAATGATAGGTGGTGATGTGTTCCAAGTCGTAGATGACACTCATCCTGATTATCCTTAATAAAGTAGCTGGTTATAATTAAATTGAAGATGGTTCCCCCCTTGATCCCCCCTTAATCCCCCCTTAATAAGGGGGGTATCTGACAATTTTTAACACCCACCCACTTAATCACTGACAACTGATAACCGATAACTGATAACTGATAACTGATAACTGATAACTGAAATGACCTCTGACCCGTTCCTCGATCGAGCTTGGAATACCGAAGACCTAGAACAAGCGCTTCGAGGTGTCGGCACTATTCAAGAAGAACTCAACTATAATCAGGCACGCAATTCTCTGAGCAAACTTGTTGAGCGTCTGGATCTTACCTCGATCGAGAAAATTGGTCTAGAAGCGGAGATCGATCGCCTAGTGGCCCTGCTGGAAAAACTCGATCGCTCCCTGATTCAAATTGCCGCTTTTGGTCTGGTGGGCCGGGGAAAATCCTCGATTTTAAATGCTCTGGTCGGTCAAGAAATCTTTACAACCGGTCCTCTACACGGAGTTACCCGCACCATTAAAGGGGTAAATTGGCAGTTGAGCAGCGATGATACTTTCCCCAATCTAGCGCGTCTGACCCTGAACGGCCAGGGTAATGCTCAGGTGCAATTGCTTGATACTCCCGGTATTGATGAGGTAGATGGGCAAACGAGGGAAATTCTCGCCTGTCAGGTGGCGCAGCAGGTGGATTTAATCCTTTTTATCATCTCCGGTGATATGACCAAAGTGGAATTTTCCGCCCTGGCCAAGTTGCGGGAAGCGGGAAAACCGATGATTTTGGTCTTTAATAAAATCGATCAGTATCCGGAAGTCGATCGCCTCGCTATCTATGAGAAAATCGCCTCAGAACGGGTGAAAGAACTACTCTCCCCCGATGAGATCGTTATGGTGGCGGCCTCTCCCCTCTTGGCGGAGACGGTTAAAGGGCAGGATGGGCGGCTTAAAACGCAACGATTTCGGGGAAAACCCCAGATAGAAGCCCTGAAACTCAAAATTTTGGAAATTCTAGAGCGAGAGGGTAAATCGCTGGTAGCACTCAATTCTATGCTGTATGCGGACGAGGTAAACGAGCAAATTGTCGCCCGCAAAATGGCTATCCGTGATCGCGGCGCCAATCAATTGATTCAAAAAGCAGTGATGATCAAAGCATCGGCGATCGCTCTCAATCCAGTGACGGTGTTGGATCTGTTTACGGGGGCAGTTATCGATCTAGCCATGATTCTCGCTCTTTCTCGCTTATACGGCATCGATTTAACTCGTCGGGGAGCGATCGCTCTTTTACAAAAAATTGCCCTCAATATGGGGGGTATTAGTGCCAGCGAATTTTTAGCGGTTTTGGGCTTAAGTTCCCTCAAAGGACTGCTTGGCCTCTCGATTCCTGCCACTGGCGGCATTTCTCTTCTTCCCTATACTTCGATCGCCCTGACTCAAGCGGGGGTTGCCGGTGTATCCTGTTACGCGATCGGCCAAGTGACGAAAACCTATCTCGCTAATGGGGCCACCTGGGGACCCGATGGCCCGAAGGCAGTGGTAGCCAGTATTCTCGATTCCCTCGACGAAACCTCGATTCTCAACCGGATTAAGCGGGAATTAGGCTCAAAATTGGCGGGTGGGGGACTTTTCAGTGATCAGTAAACAGTAATCAGTAATCAGTGAACTGAAGGCAACAGGCAATAGGCTCCCAGAAAGAATCTGGCAATTCTCCTACCTAAAAAGAAGGTTAGAAACTGAGTAAATTAAAGCTTTTAGCTTAACAAATTTGGTTTTAGATTCGGCCCTTGTGAACTGAAAATTCAAATCTGACCACTGATAACTGATCACTGATCACTGACTCGATCAATCCAAGAAATGCTTACTATGGACGATCGCCGCTATAATAACTACTGCTCCTTGAATTTGATAGATCAGACGGTAGGCATAGGCAGACTTTTCTCGGATGGTATCATCGCTAAATTCGGCGCATTTTTTCGCTTCTAGGGGACAATTTTCTAAAGAATAGCTTATATCAAGAATTCGACGCACGACGGCCGCCGCGTAGGACGGGGAATCTCGACTAATATAAGATGCGATCGCATCCACGTCTTCAATTGCTTTGGGCGACCAGACAAGGCGATAATTCACTCGATCAGCCATTTGTTTAAAAGACCCTCAACTTCTTCTTGGGGGATTGTATTCTCTAGAGAAGCAGCGCTCAAACTTTGACGCACCTTCTCCAGAACGTATAAATGATACTGAATATCTTCAATTGAACAATCATCTGGTAATTGATTCAAGAGGGATTCCACTTTTTGTCTAATGCTATTCATACAAGTTTGACCGAAGTTTTTAAGGAAAAGTATAAATTTAAATTATCTATCAACTATAATCTATAGCAGTTATCTTAATAGTGAGGTACGAAGTATCTGGTTTTAGGGAACAGGGAACGGTTAACAGTAGCCGGTCGCCAAGAGATAATGCCAAATTTCTTTATACTTCATCTTTAAGAGAAACGCTATATCATAGATAGAAAACTAATAGTCACGCATCCTATCTTATGCCATAGTCCCCAGAAAAGCGAGAAAAAGTTAAGAATAGATAAGGTGATTATCTCGCTTTTGTAACATTGGGGCGGGTATTCTGTTAAGAATACTTAATAATTCTCCTATCCGCTCAATCCCCGCAACTTTTAGGGATTATTGACCAATAAGCATCGAGCGGCCACAAGACCCCCCCCAATCGCAGCAATTTTTTGTTACATTAGTTTACAGTTCCCTCAACGCCCCAATGGGTTATTAATTTTAATGTCTTCTTCGGTTCCTTCGTCGGATTTTATACCCTTAATCGGTCAAGAAACAGAAATCTTTAACTGGGCAAAATCCCATTATCGTAATCATACCTTTGCCAAAGATGAAAAAGTCGCCACACGCCCCGGACTGTTATACTTTGTCGAATCTGGGGCGATTCGTATTGTTGGTAAGGCACAAGTTAACGTTATCGACCAAAAATTTCCCCGTCAACTACCTATTGCCGATAGTGAGGAAGTATTTCTCGGTTTTGTGGGTGCAGGTCAACCTTTTGAGATTGTTTCTCAATTTCCCTTTCAATTACAAGCCCAAGCTCATCTAGACGGAACCAAGTTAGTCTGGTTATACTGGGAAGACCTACAACAATGGCCGCAATTGCGATCGGCTGTTATGGAAACTTTTCGCCATCAATACCAGCGTAAGTTATTTTGGTTGAGTATTCTCGGTCAAAAACGCTCCCTCGATCGATTAATGGGGTTCTTGGTTTTATTACTGGAAGAATACGGTCAACCCTGTGTAGAAGGCTATTATCTCCCCTATCCCCTAACTCACGCTCAAATTGCCAGTGCCATCGGCACTACCAGAGTAACAGTAACAAGATTAATCGGTAAATTGCGACAACAAAATTCGATCTTTTTTAAGCAGGATAATCTTATCGGATTGCCCAGTTTATTTTTGAGTCATAATTAATTTTTCTGCGGTGTTGCTGACTCACGCTATGAATGCTAACTGTGCATCCTATCCAAAAGTTAAGTAGGTAGGCGTTAAAAATCATCAGATACCCCCCTTATCAAGGGGGGAAGGGGGGATCAGCACCCCCCTTATTAAGGGGGGAAGGGGGGATCAGCACCCCCCTTATTAAGGGGGGATTAAGGGGGGATCAGCACCCCCCTTATCAAGGGGGGAAGGGGGGATCAAGCCTAAAATCCATTTTTAATTTAATTATAACCAGCTACTTAGTTTGGCTCCAGGTTTTAAAAACCCCACACAAGCAGATTCCTATCACAAATCAGCAACCCCAGAAATCTATTATGAACGCACAAACCCCGCTATTGCTCTCCGTTCTCTACGAGGAAGATTTTGTTCTCTGGACAGAAAAAACCGCCGAACTTTTAAAGCAAAAAGAGTTTGACAGGGTGGACTGGGAAAATCTGATCGAGGAAGTAGAGTGCATGGGAAAAAGCGAGCGCCAAGCTGTCGAAAGTTTATTAACTCAACTATTAATCCATCTTTTAAAACTGAGTTATTGGACAACGGAAAGAGAACGAAATGCGCGTCATTGGCTAGGAGAGATAGCCACTTTTCGAGTGCAACTGAAAAAAAAGATCAAAACCCCAACGCTAAAAAATCATGCCATTAATTCCTTCGGGGAGGCCTATTTAGACGCAAGACAAACCCTAATTGATGGGAGAATTGTCGATAAAAATATAATTCCCCTAGAGTCTATATTCACTCTCGAACAAGTATTAGACGGAGATTGGTTCCCCATCGATATCTCACCTTTTTTTACGGAAAGTTGAGAACCACTGATAGTTAGTTCGAGGTTATCTCAAAATAATCTGGAGGACGAGCTTTTCCCTCATGTCTGACGTTTATCTAATTGCTGGCCCCAATGGTTCCGGGAAAACCACCGTCGCGTCGCTAAAAAAAATTTTACCCAACTTTTTAGGCGTTATCGAGTACGTTAACGCCGATGAAATTGCCGCCGGACTCTCACCTTTTAATCCTGAGTCGGTTGCTATCCAAGCAGGACGGTTGATGTTAGAAAGACTGATAACGCTGAAGTGCCAAGGAATAGATTTTGCTTTTGAAAGCACCCTGGCAGTCCGACATTTTGCCCGTTTTTTGAGAGACTGTCAAAGTTCTGGCTATAGGCTCAATCTTATTTATTTTTGGCTACAAAGTCCACAATTAGCTTTAGAGAGAGTTCACAGAAGGGTAGCCAGTGGCGGTCATAATATTCCTGAAGATGTGGTTCGTCGTCGTTATGAGCGGGGACGTATTAACCTCATGCAGTTGTATTTACCTTTATGCGATACTTGGGTGATCTATAATAATTCTGGGGATGAACCGCACTTAGTTGCTGCGTTAGGATTTAATCAACCTCCTATTATTTATAACCCAGACACCTTCCGAATCATTACCAGAAACTAAAATGACTGAACCAACCTTAACGGAACTGCATCAGAAAATCGATACAGGTGTTAGAGTCGCAATCGCAGAAGCAATTGAGAGACACCGCCTCTTAGGAGAGTCTATCAGCATTTTCAAAGATGGCCAAATTGTCACCTTAACAGCCGCGCAAATTCCGCCAAAATCGGACTTAGGGTCTAAGTTAAAATAAATAGAAGAACTTTGAAACAGATTCTAGCCAATGACAGTGTGACAATCTCTCTAAAGTAAAGAAGAATTTGCCCAAAGAGGTGATTATATCTATTAAACCCAGATAATCTACTGGGAGCAGTGTAAGTTGTAGAAAGAGTTCCTTTCCAAGAGCAACGCTTAGGGGTTCGATTCCCCTACCCCGCACTGTTGTAAGTTAAACCTCGATTTTTTACCCAAGAACATCGCGCCAAATATTTGTTTACTTTTGTTACAAACGAGAATTTATTCTTGACAAAAAGCACAAACTATGATAGGGAATAAATCTCTAATTCTTGTCTGGTTTAACTATTCACCGATAATTGTCTTCTAGCTTCGTAGAGGATGACAGCAGTAGCGATCGCAACATTTAAAGATTCTACACCACCAAAGAGGGGAATTTTCACCGTTTCATCGGCTAAAGCCGCTAATTGGGGTGATAAACCGGCTCCTTCATTGCCTAATAATATTAAAGTCGGACGGGTAAAATCAATCTCCCAGTGGTTTTTTGTGGCTGTGGGTAAAGTCGCAATCGCTTTTACCCCCTGTGCTTGATATTTTTTCACTAAAGCCGATAAATCCGATTCTACCACCAGGGGCGATCGAAACCATTCCCCGGCGGAACTGCGGATCACTTTGGGGTTATCGATTTCGACGCTATCAAGACTTAACCAGATACCCTGTACTTCCGTAGCCACGGCAGTGCGGATAATAGTGCCGAGATTACCCGGATCCTGCAATCTTTCCAAAACTAAGCCCAATTGTAGCGGATTTTGGGGGACTGGATGAAGGTGATCACGGGCAATAGTGGCAATCACACCATCCGGATTAACCGTTGTTGCTAGGGAAGCGAGGACTTCCGGGGAAACTATCTCGACTCGTTTCGCTTGATTTTGAAGCTTCTCTGCTAATTCTCCCTGTCTTTGCTGCCACTTTTCTGTCAAACAGACCGTTTCTAGGGAACAATTCAGGGCTAAAGCTGTCTCTAATAAGTGGGTTCCCTCAATTAAGGACAAATTCTGCTCCTGTCGCTCTCTAGTGCGGTGTAGCTTGCGAATTTGCTTGATTAAAGGGTTTTGAACACTGCTAATCATAGCTAATCGGATTTTTCACCCCGCTAGGGCTGCCCTAAATAACTACGTTTTGAGGGAGATAATGCGGAACTCGGGACTTGAACCCGAAAGTCTTTGCAGACACTAGAACCTGAATCTAGCGCGTCTACCAATTCCGCCAGTTCCGCATTTTTCTTTCACAATCTCTTATTATACTATCGGACAATCCATCAGTCAAGATAGTTGAGATAATTAAGACAAAAATCGTTTTTCGGGGTAGAATCACCGATAATTCGTTCAAAAATCTGATAAGATGCAGTCTAATTTTACCGAAGCTTTCCTTAGCCAAGACTCCCAACTAAGATAAATGAATGATCCTATGACTATCGATATCGAGCATCCCTATTTAGAAATTCAAGGTCGTCACTCTCTCAAGGGTGAAGTTAAAATCAGTGGTGCCAAAAATGCCGCTCTAGTGATTATGGCGGGAGCTTTACTCTGCTCCGACGAGTGCCAGATTAGTAATGTACCTGCCCTAGCCGATATCGAGCGGATGAGTCAAATTCTCTCGGCTTTGGGCGTGCAAGTCCGTCACACCGGAGATAGACTAGAGATTGATGGCAGAGACCTTAAACAAGCTCAAGCGCCCTACGATCTCGTCTCCCAGTTGCGAGCCAGTTTTTTTGCCATTGGACCGATTTTAGCCCGTTTAGGAGAAGCAAAAGTTCCCCTCCCCGGCGGATGCGCCATTGGGGCCAGACCAGTGGATCTGCACGTTAGAGGCCTACAGTCAATGGGTGCAGATGTATTAATTGATCGTGGCATGGTACACGCCCGCGTTAAGGGTAATGGTCGTCTGAAAGGGGCGAATATTTATCTGGATTATCCCAGTGTGGGAGCGACGGAAACCCTAATGATGGCGGCGACTTTAGCGTTCGGGGAAACCATTCTCGGTAATGCAGCCCAAGAGCCGGAGGTGATTGATTTAGCCAATTTTTGTGTTTCCATGGGGGCAAAAATTCGCGGTGCCGGGACCAATACAATTGTCATCGAGGGAGTTTCCCGTCTGCACAGTACCGATTACAGTATCATTCCCGATCGCATTGAAGCCGGGACTTTACTGATAGCCGGGGCGATTACCCGCTCAGAAATTAGTCTTTATCCCGTGATTCCTAGCCATTTAGCTTCGGTAATTGCCAAACTGCACGAAATCGGTCCGGAAGTGGTGGAAGATGGTCCCAATCGTCTGCGGATTATCCCTAGGGACTTAAAAGCCACCGATATGGAAACCCTGCCCTATCCCGGTTTTCCCACGGATATGCAGGCCCAATTTATGGCTCTATTAACTTTAGCCGAGGGCAGTAGCGTGGTTAATGAGACGGTTTTTGAAAACCGTCTGCGTCATGTGGCGGAATTAAAGCGTCTGGGAGCAGATATCAAGGTCAAAGGAAATGTGGCTTTAGTGCGCGGTGTGCCTTTCCTCTCCGGGGCGCCGGTGATGGCCACGGATCTACGCGCTTCGGCAGCTTTGGTGGTGGCAGGATTAGCAGCCCGGGGGACTACTATTGTGCAGGGACTCCATCACCTCGATCGAGGTTACGATAATTTAGAGGGTAAATTAAGAGCATTGGGGGCAAATTTACGCCGGGTTGATCCTTTAGCCTTAGAATTGGCTACCCTGACCCCATCTTAACAGAAAAAGGGCGAAGCATTCGGGCAATAACCTATCGCTGAAACCGTAGATTTCCTATCCGAATGCCTTGCCCCTACAGATATTATCTGACTTGTTCACCGCCTATTCATCGGCTGTAAAATAACGCTCTAGAAAATCGAGAGCATGATTTCTTAAATCATAATATTCTTGAGTTTCTCGCATGGCGTGACGATCCCGGGGATGGGGAAAAGGCACTGTTAAAATCTCACCGATATTAGCATGGGGTCCATTGGTCATTAAAACAATGCGATCGGACATAAAAATTGCCTCATCTACATCATGGGTAATCATAATCACCGCTTGCCGGTGACTCTCCCAAATTTTCAGAACTTCCTGTTGTAATTTTCGCTTAGTTAAAGCATCTAAAGCCCCAAAAGGTTCATCCATTAATAGCATTTTCGGTCGAGTTACCAAAGCGCGAGCGATGCCCACCCGCTGCTTCATTCCGCCGGAGATTTCTTCGGGATATTTATCAGCAGCGGCCGTTAAATGCACCATAGCTAAATGTTCATTAACAAGGCTATTTTTTTCAACTTTACTAGCACTTTTAAGAACTTCATCCACTGCCAAGCGAATATTTTCTCGCACTGTCAACCAGGGCAAAAGAGAATAATGCTGAAAAACCATCATGCGGTCGGCCCCTGGTTTACGAATTAATTTTCCTTCTAAAGTGACCTGTCCCGAGGAGGCTTGTTCTAAACCGGCGATAATTTTTAAAAGCGTCGATTTGCCGCAACCGGAATGACCGATCACCGAAATGTATTCTTGGGAACCAATAGTTAGATTGACCCCATCAAGTACAACAAAATTACTGCCATCAGCCTTAGGATAAGCTTTAACGATATTTTTAATCTCTAAAAATTCTTCCCTGGAAAAGGAACTTGAGAGCGGGTTAGGAACAGAGGAGAATTGGGCCATAATAATTAATTATCCCTGCAAATAAAAGAATTGAGGTGAATTGGCGCGAATTTCAAAACTGTTGAGATAACCGACGAGATCGCTAGGATCAAAAGCTTTTTGATCGATAAAAGCCCCCGGCGGTACGACGTAATAATCCTCGCTGGGAGAAACAATACCCATATCGTCGGCGATTTGACGGTATAAATCGGTTTTCCAAGCTTTTTTGGCTACTTCTTCCGCATTTTTGGGTATTTCAGCAATCTGTCCCCAGCGAGCGGCTTGGGTGATTAACCAAAGACTTTCGGATTGCCAGAGAAAGGTAGAATGATCGTGATCGGCTTTGGCAATATCTTTCGGCATGGCGAAAAAAATTGTCGTCGCTAGATCCTCAACCAGACGTTTTTGATCATCGAAACCGCCATAGTTGTAATCCCCAACGATGCCGGGGCGGGTAAATTGTGGTTTTGCCCCTGTAAACGAGCGCCCGGAAATGATCGTCGCTACTTCCTCTCGATTTTCAGGTCGATCGCAATACTGACAAGCTTCAATCATCGCTTTGACTAAAGAGCGATAGGTTTTCGGGTTTTCTTCGATAAAAGACTCCATCACCGCTAGAATGCGATCGGGGTGTCCTTGCCAGATTTCCCGTCCCTGGGCAAAGGTAAAACCGACCCCTTCGTTACCGGTAATCGCCCTAGTGTTCCAGGGTTCGGCCACCATATAAGACCTCTTGCATAATTTTTTTATGGTATAATATAAGGTTTTGCTTTTTTCTCAATTCTTAGATTGAAGTGGAAAAAAGAATAAAATGTGATCTTAGGTCAGGAAATCATCTATAATTTTGCTATGTTTATTAGCAAAATT
>NZ_JAQMSY010000229.1:0-25857 GCF_028329095.1 Microcystis sp. CS-574 | reverse complement strand
TAAAGCTTCTCCTAATACTTCAACATCATCAATACTTAACTGCATGATTTTAGTTTCCAATGAAGGATTAATCTCCCCTAACTTGCGTTTAAGTTGACGAAGAATCAATGTCTTTTCCCGTTCAATACCTTGTTCGATACCGCGTTCAATACCTTGTTCGATACCTTGTTCAATACCTTGACGCATCCAACTGGTGGTAATTTGCATAACTCCCTCCTGTACGGGTTGACTAAATGTGCTAATCTCTTCTTGAAATTGTATCTCTTCCACCGGATTTAGATTGAGATATGTATCAATAAATCCGGAAATTAATTGCATTCTCGCTGAATCTAACCTTAAAGTAATTAACAAGCACAGACATTCCGCTTTTACCTTGGCTCGCTCTTTCTCGGCAATGTTCATCTTCGCCATCAAAGCTGAAGCAACCGGATTCGGTTGATTAAGAAAATCTCGCCAATTTAATCGATTTAATTGCACTACCTGATAGTTAAATTCTAATACCTTAAAATCGGTAAAATCGACTACATATTGACTAATCGCTTCTCTTTTTGGCTTTGAATAAGAAAAAATTACAATCGGATAAATCGGGAGGACAAATTTCTCATGAAAGCGAGCAAAATAAGTAAACATTCGCCGATTAAACCACTTGCGGGAACTTTCCTGCGCCTCGACATGAATCAGAAAAAAAGATTCTTTTCCTCGAAACTTAACCTGTGCGACTAAATCGCTTTCATGTCTTTCTCCTTCCGTGACATCGGTAAATACTTCTTTGTCTAAAAAAGTAATCGAGTTTCTATCTAAATAATCCATCAATTGAGGAAAAAATAACTCAATAAATTCGACAAAAAAGGTGGAGATTAACTCCTTAAATAAGCGATCATGGTCAATATTATTAGTCATGTAATATCATCTTAACTAATCTGAGCGATGAATGACTACTCTTATCTATTGTATTCTGAAAAGTCGCCTTTGGCAACATATTGTTATGACCTCATCCCTTTAACCTACGAGGAGAGGGGGATGCTTCCCGCAAAAAAACCATTGCTTCAGGGTGTTATAGTGTTGAGACAAGTGCAGCTTTTTACCCCATCTCCTAATCCCTGACTGATAACTGATAACTGGTCACTGATAACTGAATATCCCCCAATAACTAAAGGAAAGATAAAGTTATCGATCGCCCTCCGGAGCCAGTGTCAGAATAAAAGCAGGGAGATGACCAAGGAAAACCGACAACTCTCCATCTTTTTCCCGTCATCGCCCCTAAAATTTATTTGGTTAAGATTTATGCAAACTGCCAATCCTCCTCAAACGGAGAAAAAAGAGCATCCCAGTGGCGATAAACGCTTCAAAGTCCTCGACATCACCATGAAGCGAGCAGGATATAATCAATCAGCCCTGATTGAAGTCCTGCACAAGGCCCAAGAAGCTTTCGGATTCCTAGAAGAAGATGTTCTCCTCTACGTTGCCCGGGCGCTAAAACTGCCCCTCAGTCGCGTCTATGGGGTAGCAACCTTCTATCATCTCTTTTCCCTGAAACCGGCGGGAAAACACACCTGTATCGTCTGTATGGGGACTGCTTGTTATGTCAAAGGCAGCGGCAAAATCCTCGAAGACATCGAAAACAGCTTTGATGTCAAAGTGGGAGAAACCACCGCCGATGGAGAAATTTCCCTAGTGTCGGCCCGTTGTATCGGGGCCTGTGGGATTGCACCGGCCGTGGTCTTCGATGGAGTCGTGGCCCCGAAACAAGATTCGGAAACTGTCTTGGCGAAACTACAGAGTTTCTCCCAGTAATTTTTCACTTTAGTGGATTGAGAAAAATATGGACTTACAAGAATTATTGGCAGTGGCCGCAAAAGAAAAAGCTAGACAAAAAAGCATCCGGGTGCATTGTTGCACTTCCACCGGTTGCCAAGCTGCTAACTCCCTCCAAATCGAAAAAAACCTCGCCACTGCCGTCAAAGAGGCACACCTAGAGGATACAGTCGAAGTGGTGGGGGTCGGTTGTATGGGTTTTTGTGGTCGCGGTCCGTTGGTGGAAGTGGATCCCCAGGATCTCCTATACGAAGAAGTCACCCCGGAAAGTGCGGCCAGCATTATTGCGGCCTTAAACGGCGGCAAAACCGAGGTGCAATTAGGGGACTCAAAACATCCCTTTTTCTCCCATCAAGTCAAAATTGTCCGGGAAAATAGCGGTAAAATCGATCCCGATCGCATTGAGGAATATATCGCCGTCGGGGGTTATCAATCTCTCTACAAGGCCCTCTATGAGATGACTCCGGCCCAGGTGGTGGAGGAAATCACCAAAAGCGGTTTGCGCGGCCGAGGCGGTGCGGGTTATCCCACCGGTTTAAAATGGGCGACGGTAGCTAAACAACCGGGTAAACAAAAATACGTTATCTGTAATGCCGATGAGGGGGATCCCGGGGCGTTTATGGACCGTAGTGTTTTGGAAAGTGACCCCCATTTAGTCCTGGAGGGAATGGCGATCGCTGCCTATGCCGTGGGGGCCGATCATGGTTATATCTATGTTAGAGCCGAATATCCCCTAGCGATCGATCGTCTGCAAAAAGCGATTAATCAGGCCAAAAAATTCGGTTTAATGGGTTCCCAAGTATTCGAGTCCACTTTCGATTTTAAGGTGGATATCCGCATCGGAGCGGGAGCTTTTGTCTGTGGAGAGGAAACCGCTCTCATCCATTCTATCGAAGGCGGCCGCGGCACTCCCCGCACCCGTCCCCCCTATCCGGCCCAATCAGGTCTCGATGGTTGTCCCACCCTGATTAATAACGTGGAGTCCTACGCTAATATCGCCGCTATTATCCGCGAGGGAGCCGCTTGGTATGCCAATATCGGTACTGCCAGCAGTAAAGGCACAAAAATCTTCGCTTTAACGGGAAAAATCCGCAATAATGGGCTGATTGAAGTGCCGATGGGCATTACTCTCCGGGAAATTGTCGAGGAGATGGGGGGTGGTATTCCCGATGGTCAGGTGAAAGCGGTACAAACCGGCGGCCCCTCTGGGGGTTGTATTCCCGCTAATTTACTCGATACTCCCGTAGATTACGAATCCTTAGCCAAACTCGGTTCGATGATGGGATCCGGGGGTATGGTGGTTATGGATGATAGCACCAGCATGGTGGAAGTGGCGAAATTCTATATGGAATTCTGTCGCGAGGAGTCCTGTGGTAAATGTATCCCCTGTCGCACGGGAACAGTACAAATGTTTGAATTATTGGCCAAAATTATCGCTCGAAAGGCCGATATTCACGACCTCGAAAACCTAGAACATCTCTGTCAGATGGTCAAAGAAACCAGTCTTTGTGGTCTTGGTCAAAGCGCTCCCAATCCGATTTTAAGTACCCTAAAGTATTTTAAGGAGGAATATCTGGCTCTGTTACAGGAAAGCAAGCACCCCGTCTCTGTTTGAGAAAAAATCGATCGAGGTCCAAGAATCTTCGGCCTCGATCAATTTCTTCGGTTACGCGAAGTCTGGTGGGCTGCCGGGTTATCTTGGAGAGAGTTAGCAGTAGTCTCAGGAGACAATAGATTATGACTTGGCGCGGCTCAACCGATACAAAAGATCGCATTTTTGCAGCTTTAGTATATCTTTTACCCTTATATTCGGCTTTTGCCTTCGGTGACTCTATCTTTCAGCAAATTCCTTTTTTAGGAGCGGCCTTAGTAATAGTTTTAACTCCCTTAGCTTTTCTCTATAGTTCTCTGGGAAGCTTTGGCAGTTTAATTATCTTTTTTGTCCTCTTTTTGGCTGTGGTACGCAATCCCCGCATCAGTCATTTTATCCGGTTTAACACCATGCAGGCGATTTTAATCGATATTTTGGTGTCTTTATTGCGATTGGTCTTAGATTTCGTCGCTAGGGGTGGGGCGAATTTAGTGGTAGAAACTCTTTTTAACGTCGTCTTTTTGGGAGCATTTGCCGCCTGTGTTTACAGCATTATACAGTCGGTTATCGGCAAATACGCCGATATTCCCACAATTTCTGAGGCAGCCTATTCCCAAGTAGGAGGTTAGGTTAGGCTGGCTGAATGAATCTAAAAACCTTGTTGGGTAAGACTTTTAGACTTTTTGGCAATCAAAAAGTACCAGATATGGGAGTGAGCGGGGGGAAAATTCCTGGACTTTTTCCCTGAAAATTAGGTAATTGACCTCCTCAAAATCGGGAAAACCCTACACCCTACACCCCACACCCCACACCCTCTCCCCACAAAAAACTTTTTCAGCAGACCCTAATTAAGCTTGAGTTTGTCCCCTTTTTCAGCTACAGTCTCTCCAGAATCAATGCGTTCGCTGCCAGGCCACATCTATGAGTCCATTTAAACAGACGCTACGGGAACTCAACGCTCAGAAGGGGAAAATAGCCGCTTCTGTGGGCAGAAAAACGCCTAAACGGGTTAATCGTTGGTTTAAATGGCTTTCTCCCGGTCTTTTTGTCAAACGCTGGCTTTTAATCAGTTTAGCCGGCGTTTTTCTCACCTCCTTCGGTTTAGCTATTTGGGTAAAATTAACCCCAGTTAATCGCTTTTTAGAGTTTGTTTCCCAAGCATTAGAAACGACCGCACGTTTAGTCCCCAATTCTGTTTCCGGGCCGCTGGCGGTTTTGCTGGGTGTCTTTTTGTTATTCTGGGGTCAGAGTCGCACCGTCGAAACGATTACAGAAGCACTACAACCAGACGCATCGGAGGAATTAGTCGATCGCCTACGGGCCCATCGTCGTCTCCATCGCGGCCCAAAAATCGTGGCGATCGGTGGCGGTACGGGTTTATCGACGCTTTTACGCGGTTTAAAACAGTATAGTTCCAATATCACCGCTATTGTCACCGTAGCTGATGATGGCGGTTCTTCGGGCCGATTACGTCGGGAAATGGGCATTTTACCCCCGGGGGATATTCGCAATTGTATCGCCGCTTTAGCCGATGAGGAAAAGTTATTAACGGAATTGTTTCAATATCGCTTTCATACCGGGGATGGTTTATCGGGCCACAGTTTTGGTAATTTATTTATCAGCGCTATGACCGAGATTACCGGCGATCTGGAACAGGCGATCGATGCTAGTGCCAAAGTTTTGGCCATTCGCGGTAAAGTGCTACCTGCTACCCTTACCGATGTTAGTCTTTGGGCTAAGTTAGCCGATGGGCGCATTATTGAGGGAGAATCAAAGATAACCGAAGCTATGGGGCAAATTCGTCAGATTGGCTGTCATCCTGCCGATCCAGTCGCTTTACCGGCTGCTTTAGCGGCAATTAAGGAAGCAGATTATATTATCATCGGGCCGGGTAGTCTTTATACCAGTATTATCCCTAATTTGTTGGTTCCCGCAATTCGTCAGGCCCTGGCACAGGTGACAGTCCCCCGCGTCTATGTTTGTAATATTATGACCCAGCCGGGGGAAACGGATAATTATTCGGTGGCAGATCATTTGCGAGCGATCGAAGGAGTCTGCGAAGAACGCGTCTTTGATGCGGTTTTAGCCCAAAGAACTGCACCATCGCCCCAATCTCTACAATTATACGCCCAAGAGCATAGTCATCCTGTCTTTTTAGATCGCGAGGAGGTGGGAAAAATGGGTTATCGCATTGTTTTAGCGAATGTAATGGCAGAAGATGAAGTTACTGCCAAAGTTCGTCACGATCCCCAACGTTTAGCCCGAGTTTTATGGCGCTGGTATGCTAAAAAGTGAATAGCGAGATGACTAAATGTTTTTATCTAGCTTTGTCAAGTTATAAAATCATATTTTTTGCTTTAATTTGCCGACATTAGCCAAATTTGCTGATTAAAGCCCTAGGAAAAAATTAGCCTAAAAACCATTTCGCCTTATTCTGTGTTATACTCAGATTTTCAAGAGAGATGATCATGCACTACTCTACTAAATCTAATCAAGAGACAGGTGCGACAGTCTATTCCCCAAGCGATGGAAGTGAATTAATTCCTGCTGAGGTTAAACTAGATATAAACGGGCAAAACTATCAATCACTTAATATACCTCTCCCAGAGGGCTATACAGTAGATGATGAAGGAATCATCAATAACTATGGTAGCGAACCCAAGATTTATCTATCAAAATCCCCATCTTTAGAACAGCAAAAATGGTATATTTTGCAAGGAGTAGGGGCGGTTTTGTTGGTTGCTTTGGTGTTATTAATCACCTTTTCCGTTAGCTAGATAAAAACCGTAGGATTGACATTTAAGTTGAGCGAGACAGGAAAACTTTAATTTACACCATAGAGTCTGCATCCCAAGTATCGGGAGCATATATTGGAACCGACTCTATCTATCTGTCCAAATAGTAAATCTGACAGCTGAACTTTTTTACTTTGCTAAACTTGACAATTTTTTTCAGTTTTTTGTGGGTTGCTTCGTGATCAACAATAGAACCACCAATAGAGATAACTTCTCAAAGGAAATTCAACAGGTATGAAATTTAATCCTTCTCTTAGTCAAGAACCTCGCTATCAGGCAATTCCTGTTATGCAGATAACTTCCAAAGAAACCCTTCTCTATTGGTTAGAACGGACAGGAAGATTAAAATTACGTCAATCTGATGCTCATCCCGATTCGCAAATGTTAGAAGAATTAGACGATATTATCGATCCAGATAATTATGCTATAGAAGAAGAAGAAGAAGAAGAAGAATAAATAGTCTTAAGTAGGTGGGTGGAATTAAATATAAGATGAACGTAGGTTGGGTTGAAGCATGAAAACCAACGCCCGCTCATGTTACGCTACCGCTAAACCATCCTACAAATAATTGTGCCTCCCTACTTACTGGGAGTTAGGAGTGAAATTTCAATTATCTAATATTCAGGAGATTAAGAAAGTGGTATCAACGAAAAAAACGGCTTTAATTTACTGTGAAAATCAGTTTGGACGTGTGGATGGAAAAACGGCAGCTGGCTTGATCCGACAATCAGAAATATATACAATTGTTGGTGTGCTGGATAGTTCCTTAACAGGAAAAGATGCGGGAGAAGCATTAGGAGATAAAAAAAATCATATTCCCATTTTTGCCAATTTACAAACAGCCTTAGAAAAACTTAGAGATGTTCCCAATTGTTATATCTACGGCAAAGCACCCTTAGAAGCGTTTATTCCCCCCCTAGAAAGGCTGCTAATTTTAGAAGCAATGGCAGCAGGAATGGATATTATTAATGGTTTGCATCAATTCTTCTCCGAAGATTTAGAATTTAGGGAGCAAGCTAGTCAGTATGGTGTACAAATTACAGACATTCGTAAACCACCACAATTAGCTGATCTTCATGTATTTACCGGGCAAATTTCCCAAGTAAATATCCCCGTTATTGCCTTTTTAGGAACCGATTGTGCTTGCGGAAAAATGACCACTGCGGTGGCAGTTAATCAAACTCTCCAAGGCTTGGGTATTAAGTCTGTCTTAGTCGCTACTGGACAAACTAGCTTGATGCAGGGAGCAAGATATGGGGTTTCGATCGATGCTTTGGTTTCTCAATTTGTCATCGGTGAAATTGAAAATGCTGTGGTTCAAGCTTTTGAGCAAGAAAAACCCGATATTATTTTAGTGGAAGGACAAAGTTCTCTGAGTCATCCTGCTTTTATGAGTTCCCTGGGAATTTTGAAAGGAAGTAGGCCCGATGGGATTATTTTACAACATCCCCCAGCCCGAAAATTTCGCTGTGATTTTCCTCATTTAGCCATGCCAAAATTACAGGAAGAAATTTCACTAATTGAGGCAATTTCTCCCACTAAAGTTATCGCTATTGCGATTAATCACGAAAATCTCACCGCAGCAGCCACTGAGCGTATTATTGCCAAATATGAGCGAGATTTTCAGTTACCGACTACTGATGTTTTGTTACACGGATGTGAGAAATTAGTCCAAGCTTTATGCGATCGCTTTCCGAAATTAAACCGGAAAATCAAAGGGGAAATTTTAGCTGCAATTCCGGCAATTGGGAGCAAATAGGCTGATGAAAGACCTTTTGCCTAGAATCGAGATTTCTCTCCCGAAAATACGCCATAATGCTCGTTTACTCTGCCAATTATACGGCAGCAAGGGACTTTCTGTTATGGGAGTTTCCAAAGCGATTTTGGGTGATCCCTCGATCGCCTTGGCGATGATTCAAGGTGGAGTCAACTTTATCGCTGACTCTCGAATCGAAAATATTCTCAAAATGAAACAAGCAGGAATAGTGACAACTTTTGTTCTGTTGCGTACTGCCTTGAGTCAAGCAGAATCAGTGGTTAACATTGCAGATATCAGCTTAAATACCGAATTAGCAACAATTCAGGAACTTTCCTATTATGCTCAAGAAAAGCAAAAAATACACCGCATTATTATCATGACGGAGTTAGGGGATTTACGCGAAGGTGTAGTGCCGAAAGATCTCGTCAAGTTCATCAAAAAAACCCTCGCTTTTCCCTTTATCAAAATTGTCGGACTGGGTTGTAATTTGGCTTGTTATGGAGGGATTAAACCTGATAGCCATAATATGAGCAAATTATCTGTGTTAACAGATACAATTGAGCAGGAATTTTTAATAAAATTACCGATTATTTCAGGAGGCAATTCTGCTAACTATCAATGGTATCAAAAAAGTAGCGAAGTTGGTCGGATTAATAATCTGCGTTTAGGAGAATCAATTTTATTAGGTTGTGAAACAGTTAATCGACAAGTGATACCTGGCTTATATACCGATGCTTTTCGGTTAATTGCTGAAGTAATCGAATCCAAAGATAAACCATCTCTACCCTCTGGAGAAATTGGTCGAGATGCTTTTGGTAATGTTCCCAGCTTTATCGACCAAGGCATTCACCGTCGAGTTATTATTGCATTAGGAAGACAGGATATTCTTATCTCTGGATTACAAACAAGTCAGGAGATAAAAATATTAGGTTCTAGTAGCGATCATCTAGTTGTTGATAGTCATAACAAGAGGTTAAAAGTAGGAAGCGAAGTCAGTTTTAATCTTGATTACGGAGGACTTTTAACAGCCATGACTTCTCCTTTTATTACTAAAAGTTATGCTCTCAATGCAGTAGCACAATTGTCTTGATCGATGAATAAATATCCACAGATATATTTAGGGTCTGCTGGCTTATCACCTTGACATCAGGGCCGTAGAGATTTGTACTCAATTACTATCCTATCGCTAAATTCCGGGAAGAAATCAAAATCCCCCTAAATCCTTAACAAATTCCTAATCATCTCGTTTGGCACCATGATAAGCCGCCCCGAGGTATAATTCCCCTACTTTCGGGTTATTGAGTAAATCTTGACCCGATCCCTGAAAACGATCTTGACCACTTTCTAAAACATAACCTCGATCGGACATCATTAGGGCTTTTTTGGCATTCTGTTCCACTAAAATAATTGCAGTTCCCGTCTGATTAATCGCTTTTATCTGTTCAAAAACACTGGTTACTAAGATAGGAGATAAAGCTGCCGAAGGTTCATCGAGAATTAATAAATCCGGTTGCAACATCAGCGCTCTTCCCATGGCTAACATCTGTCTTTCTCCTCCGGATAAAGTGCCAGCTTTCTGACGACGGCGCTCGTCCAAACGCGGAAACATGGCATAAATGCGCTCTTTTAGGGGTTTAATCGCTTTTTTACTGGTAAAAGCCCCCATTTCTAGATTTTCCTCGATGCTCAGGGATGGAAAAACATTAGCAATTTGGGGAACATAACCCATACCGAGGGGAACGATTTGATTAGATTTCCAACCAGTGATATTTTTTCCCTTAAAAGTGATAGTTCCAGCACTGGGTTTTAATAAACCAAAAATTGCCTTAGCGAGGGTGGATTTTCCCGCACCATTGGGACCGATAACCGTGACTAATTCCCCCGGTGCAATGCGAAAGTTAACCCCTTGCAATATGTATAAATCCTGCACATAACCAGCATAAACTTGTTCAACTTCTAAAAGATAATCCATGGTAATGTAAAAAGGAGATAGGAGAGAGTAATATGAATTATGAATGGGGAAGTGGGAAGCATTTTCAGTAAACAGTAAACTGAAAACTTACATCCGATAACTGATAACTGATAACTGATAAATTAGGGAGTTTTTTGTAAATCGGGACGTTCTTCTGGCAGAATTGCACCTTCGACGGGACATACTTGAAGACAGATACCACAGTCGATACAAGTGGCAAAATCAATCCAATACCAATCGGTTCCTTTAACATTTTTACCCGGTCCTGGATGGATACAAGCAACAGGACAAGCGGAAACGCAATCAGCAACCCCTTCACAAATTCCAGTGACGATCGAATGTGGCACAGTGTTTTCTCCTCTAATTCTTAACATTACTTTACCACTTTTAGGCACTGCCGTGCCAGGATCGGATCATTGTTAGGAAACTTTCTCTTAATTCCCTAAAATATTGGGAGTTTTTTCTTGATCTTAGCAAGAAGTAAAATAGAAGTTTTCGCTAGGGTTTTTACTATTCCCTTACGGGAGGAAAAATAGTTAATTTCTTCCTGTAATTTATGATTATTTGTTTGAAGATTATTATGATTATTTTCTAATTCTCTTAGTGATATTTCCATCTCTTGCATAGTATGATAATCTTGCTGTTGTTTCAGATACATTGTCTGTTGTGCTTCCTGTAATTTTCTTAACTCTAACCAGACTTGATTCTGACTTGATTCCTTAGTTTCACTGAGCGCATACTGGAAAAAATTACTAATTTCTGCCGCCAGTTTTTGATTAACTTCAACAAGCTCGATAATATCAATTTTTTCGGGGGTAATTTTCGGGTATAACCTTCTTAAATTTTGGGCGATATCAGAGGAAAAAGCGATGATTCTAGAAGCGGACAAAATTGCATAGTGTTTTTCTAAATTTACTGTTAAATTGCCGTTTTCTTCTGGGAAATCAGAAGCAAGCAAAAGTAGAGAAGGAGTGGTTAAGGGACTGGTATAAAAAGTGGAAATAAATAAATTAGCCTGTAGGCGATCGCAAATAGTTTGGATTTTTCTGGCATCCTTTCCCGTACAATTATAATCGTAGGATTCTGCGGGCCAATATTTAAATTCTTCCCATCGTGGTGCGGTGTTATTTCTATCTAAAATAACAATGTGTTGACTCAATTCTAATTGACTCCAATGCTCTAGAATTGAAGACCAAACCCTGGCTAATTTCCCTTGATCGATTTGAAAAATTACGCCATCAATAACAATAATTGGAGTTTTATTCTGGGAGATAGCTTGAATTGTTTGTAATTTTTCTCGCTCATCCTTATTTAAAATTTTCCCTAAATCTTCCATCTTAACTGGATTGGGTTTAATTTCTATATCCTTAATTTCTGGGTGAGGAATTTCATAGATTTTACATACTTGATAATGTTCCTCTAATGCTTGACCATTGCTGCCATGTTCTAAACCTTGGAGATTTAAATAATATAACCCTAAAATCTCGGGAATCAAAGCCATTTTTTCCCCTTGACTGCCGATTCTTAACCAAAATTCGTAATCACCAGCACAGTGAAAACTTTCCTGAAAATAACCATATTTATCGTGCAGCATTTTTCGCCACATTGGTTGAGAACCCACACAACAACCTTGACGCATCTGTTGATAGGAGTAATTTGGCCAATTCCAATGTTTTAAAGCTGGGGTGGTGGCAAAAGTATCATTTTTGATGGTGGTAATTAATTGATCGGCATAAACTAAACTAATCTCTCTATTATTATCTAGATAATTAGCCATAATTTCCAGAGCATTGAAACAGCGACGATCATCAGTATTTCCATTGGTGAGATAAAGACCCCTAGCTAGTTTAATAGCGCGATTCCAAGCGCAGTAGAGGGTTTCTCGTTCTTGAGTTCTCTGGTAAATAATATTAGGATAATTTTCTTGAAACTCTTGGATAATCTCCCCTTCATTCTCTGGAGAAGCACTATCGATAATAATAATTTCTACTTCTCCCTTTTCATAAAGAGTTTGAGTAACTAAATCCTCTAGACAACCCCAGATAAACTCTGCTGATTTATAGGTAGAGACAATTACGGAAACTTTGATCCTCTGCACGGGGATAGAGTTATTAAAACTAGGATTCATTGGCTTATCTGATCGCAATTCAAGACAGAAAATTTTTTGATAATTTTGAAAAAGAAGATTTTAAGACTTTATATTCGATCGGGAGAATTGTCAAGGTGTTATCGACTTTTACTGAAGATGCCGGTTTATTTACCTTTTGCTTGTTACTTGACATAATAAAAAACTATAATGGGAAGGCTGTGGAAAATGAGCAACAATGACCGTATCTTCCTCCCTAGACTGGTTAACCCGTGGAACCAGTGACCTATTCCCCCATCAACCCGACTCCCCAGATCCTAGGGAAAATTTAACCCAACTACTGCAAACTACCGATCGCCCTTTGAGAATTAAACTAGGTATTGACCCCACCGGCAGCGATATTCACCTAGGTCATAGTATCCCTTTTCGGAAACTGCGTGCTTTCCAGGATGCCGGTCATGTAGCAGTGGTGATTATTGGTGATTTTACCGCTAGAATTGGCGATCCGACGGGAAAATCGGAAGTTAGAAAACAATTGACGAGCGAAGAAGTGAGAACTAATGCCGAGAATTATCTGGCACAATTACGCCCAATCTTAGATTTTAACACCCCTAATCGCCTAGAAATTCGCTATAACTCGGAATGGTTGGGGAAATTAGACCTCTCGCAAATTCTCGAACTTCTCTCCACCATGACTGTGGGGCAAATGTTGGCAAAAGAAGGCTTTTCCGAACGCTACGACAAGGAAAACCCGATTTTTCTCCATGAATTTCTCTATCCCTTAATGCAGGGTTATGATTCCGTAGCTGTTGAGGCCGATGTCGAATTGGGAGGAACCGATCAAAAATTTAATATTGCCGTCGGTCGCGATTTACAGAAATATTTCGGCAAAAAACCGCAATTCGGGCTACTTTTACCGATTTTAATCGGAACCGATGGCAGTCAAAAAATGTCCAAATCCCTGAATAATTATGTGGGATTGCGGGAATCGGCCCTGTCCATGTACTCGAAACTGGAAAAAACCCCCGACGCTTTGTTAAAAGATTATTACGAACTATTGACAAATTTGCCTTTAGATGCTATCCCAAGCAATCCGCGAGAGGCACAAAAACAACTGGCGATCGAGGTAGTTGCCCAGTTTCACGGGACAGAGGAGGCATTAAAGGCACAAAAAACGGCGCAGGAGATAGTTCTACAGGGAAATACGGCAGCTGCGGCCTCTGTCCCCGAATTTTCCCTAGCAGCGGTCACTTTTCCCCTAAAACTATTCTATCTTCTCTCGGCCACCGGCTTATGTAAAAGTAGCGGCGAAGGGAGAAGACAGATTCAGGGGGGTGCAGTCAGAATCGATAGCGAGAAAATCACCGATGTGGACAAAAGTTTTGAGACAGCCAAAGCTTTAGCCGGAAAAGTCCTACAGGTGGGCAAAAATAAATTTATTCGCTTTGTAGCTTAAATAAGCGAAAAAGTCCCTATTCGGCGGCTTTTTCCACGATTTCTAACTCAAAATCTCGAAAATGGGCTTTAAACTTTTTACTGAACTCAACGAGGACAGGTAGATTGGCGCTAACCGGTCTGCCACGCCATTCGGTGACAAAAGCTTTCACCCCTCCCTCTAATCCTTTCACGTCAAAAGGATCCGATTTGTGTTCAGGATGATGATAAACCACCACGGACTCAATTACACGAACTCGATCGCCAACTTTCATAAACTCTCTAGCAAAGACAAAGGCCTATTGTATCTTTGAAAACAATCTTATCATTGTACGCGATATCAGTGATCAGTAAACAGTGATCAATTATCAGGGAAATGGGGAGAAAAAAGCTGCCTGCTGCCTGCTCAAGCAAACAAGGTCATTAAACCTAAATAAAGCTTTGCGGGATCGAGGGTGACAACATATACAATGATTGGGGTTTATCGTCAAGCAACCCTAAGCCTATGCCACGCCGTGATGACTTAAAGAAAATCCTAATCTTGGGCGCTGGCCCGATTGTCATCGGACAAGCCTGTGAATTCGACTATTCGGGAACTCAAGCCTGTAAAGCTCTGCGAGAAGAAGGTTATGAGGTAATTTTAGTCAATTCTAACCCCGCCTCGATCATGACCGATCCAGAAATGGCTGATCGCACCTACATTGAACCAATTCTGCCGGAAATTGTCGAGAAAATTATCGCTAAAGAACGTCCTGATGCGATTCTACCGACTATGGGTGGTCAAACTGCCCTCAATACTGCGGTAGCTTTGGCCAAAAGCGGCGTTTTAGAAAAATATAACGTGGAATTGATCGGGGCAAAACTTCCCGCTATTGAAAAAGCCGAAGATAGGGAACTATTCAAAAAAGCGATGGAGAAAATCGGTGTTCCCGTTTGTCCTTCGGGGATTGCCAACAATTTAGAGGAGGCAAAAGCGATCGGTCATCAGATCGGTTCCTATCCTCTCATTATCCGGCCGGCCTTCACTTTAGGGGGAACGGGGGGCGGTATTGCCTATAACCAAGAAGAATTTGAACCGATGGCCCAGTATGGTCTAGATTGTTCGCCTACATCGCAAATTCTCGTCGAAAAATCCCTAATTGGCTGGAAAGAATACGAATTAGAGGTTATGCGCGATCTAGCCGATAACGTGGTGATCATCTGTTCGATCGAAAACTTTGACCCGATGGGGGTTCATACCGGCGACTCGATTACGGTTGCGCCCGCCCAAACCCTAACCGATAAAGAATACCAACGCCTCCGGGACTATTCTAAGGCAATTATTCGGGAAATTGGCGTAGAAACCGGCGGATCGAACATCCAATTCTCCGTTAATCCCACTAACGGCGACGTAATCGTGATTGAGATGAATCCCCGGGTGTCCCGTTCTTCGGCCCTGGCATCAAAAGCCACGGGATTCCCGATCGCTAAATTTGCCGCTAAACTAGCAGTAGGCTACACTTTAGACGAAATTCCCAACGATATCACCAAAAAAACCCCGGCTTCCTTTGAACCGACTATCGATTATGTCGTCACCAAAATTCCTCGCTTTGCCTTCGAGAAATTCCCCGGCTCCCAACCGATTCTAACCACCCAGATGAAATCCGTCGGGGAAGCCATGGCTATCGGTCGAACTTTCCAAGAATCCTTCCAAAAAGCTCTTCGCTCCCTAGAAACGGGACGTTTTGGCTTTGGTTGCGATAAAGTCGAAACTCTCCCCCCTCTCTCGGAAGTCCGGGCCGGTTTGCGAACACCTAACCCCGAACGAGTTTATAGTATCTATCATGCTTTTAAATTGGGCATGAATGGGGAGGAAATCCACGAACTAACCGGGATTGATCCCTGGTTCCTCGATAAATTGGCTGATTTGATGGAAACCGAGAAGTTTCTCAAACGAACTCCCCTGAAAAGTCTCAGCCAAGAGAACCTATTCGCTATTAAACAACAGGGATTTAGCGATCGCCAAATCGCCTTCGCCACCAACACCAGCGAGGACGAAGTAAGAAGTTATCGCAAGGGTTTGGGTATTGTTCCAGTCTATAAAATGGTGGATACCTGCGCGGCAGAATTTGAAGCCCTAACACCCTACTATTATTCCACCTACGAACAGGTAGAATCGGAAGTTTTACCCTCCGATAAACGCAAAGTGATGATCCTCGGTGGTGGTCCCAATCGCATCGGTCAGGGGATAGAATTTGACTACTGTTGTTGTCATGCCGCTTTTTCCCTCAGTAAAGCCGGTTTTGAGACGATTATGGTCAACTCTAACCCAGAAACTGTCTCCACCGATTACGATACCAGCGATCGCCTTTACTTTGAACCCCTGACTAAAGAAGATGTCTTAAATATCATCGAAGCGGAACAACCAGAGGGTTTAATTATTCAATTCGGTGGGCAAACTCCCTTAAAACTGGCCGTTCCCCTGCAAAAATATTTAGAATCGCCTAATTGTCCCGTAAATACCAAAATTTGGGGAACTTCACCCGATTCGATCGATGCCGCCGAAGATCGGGAACGTTTTGAACAAATCCTCCGACAATTAGATATCCGACAACCCCTCAACGGTATTGCCCGCAATTTCCAAGAATCCCAAGCAGTGGCTCAACGCATCGGTTATCCTGTAGTAGTACGTCCGTCCTACGTTTTAGGCGGTCGGGCGATGGAAATCGTCTATTCCGATAGCGAATTGGAACGCTATATGAAGTACGCAGTACAGATAGAACCGGATCACCCGATTTTAATCGATAAATTCCTCGAAAATGCCATCGAAGTGGATGTGGATGCCCTCTCAGATGCCACGGGAACAGTCGTTATCGGGGGATTAATGGAACATATCGAACAAGCGGGCGTACATTCGGGCGATTCTGCCTGTTCTATCCCCCATACGTCCCTGAGCGCCTCGGTTTTAACCACAATTCGACAATGGACGGTGGAACTAGCGAAAGCGTTAAAAGTAATCGGTTTGATGAATATCCAGTATGCGGTACAGGGAGAGACAGTTTATATCTTAGAAGCGAATCCCCGCGCTAGTCGTACTGTTCCCTACGTTTCCAAAGCAACGGGAGTTCCTTTAGCAAAAGTTGCCTCCCTCGTCATGTCGGGCAAAACCCTGACGGAATTGGGTATCATCAGCGAAGCAATTCCCCGTCATATTGCCGTGAAAGAAGCGGTTTTACCCTTCCAGAAGTTCCCCGGTGCTGATACTCTCCTGGGACCAGAAATGCGTTCTACAGGCGAAGTAATGGGGATTGACAGCGATTTTGGCAAAGCTTTCGCTAAAGCGGAAATGGCCGCCGGCGTGATTTTAGCCACCAGTGGGACGGTTTTCGTCTCGATGAGCGATCGCGATAAAACCCCCATGGTTCCCGTGGTTAAGGATCTGCAATCCCTCGGTTTTCGCGTCGTCGCCACTTCCGGAACTCGTAAAGTTTTGTTAGAAAACGGTTGCGAAAATATCGATTTAGTGCTAAAGATTCACGAAGGCCGTCCCGACGTTGTCGATTGGATCAAAAATGACTGGATTCAGTTTATTGTCAATACTCCCAGTGGTGAAGAATCCCAAAACGATGGCCGAAAAATTCGCCGTACTGCCCTCGATTATAAGTTACCAATTATCACCACTATCGCCGGGGCAAAAGCGACGGTAGCGGCCTTAAAATCCCTGCAATCCCAACCTTTAGAGGTGAAAGCTTTACAGGATTATCTCGCCTAATTTCAGTTATCAGTAATCAGTTATCAGTTATCAGTGAGCAGTTATCAGTGAGCAGTTATCAGTTCACTCTTTACTGTTTACTGTTTACTGATCACAGCAAAAAATCTCCCATCACCCCACACCCCACACCCCACTTCCTAATTCCCATGACCGATACTCTAAACGATTATAAAAACCTAATTAGTGAACTGATTAACCGTTATAAAAACTGCGTCGATTTCCTGACAATTCGTCTGGAAGAAGCGCGAGGGACAAATATTCTACTACGTTCCGAACGAGTGGAAACCCTCAGCGAAGGTATTGCTATCGGTGGTCAGGTACGCGCCTGTTATAAAGGAGGTTGGGGATTTGCCAGCTTTAATCAATTATCCAGTTTACAGGAACGATTAGAAGATGCGATCGCTGCTGCCCGTTTAATTGGGGAAGAAGAAACCCTGATTGCTCCGGTAGAACCTGTAATTATCTCCTGTGAATTGCCTTTAACGGGAACGGACCCCCGTTTAGTCCCATTAGCCGATAAAAAAGCCCTCTGCGATCGCTATAATAACTTACTGCGTCAACATCATCCCAGTATTGCCACCACTTCCGTCCGTTACAGCGATAGTAGTCAACATATTCTTTTAGGCACTTCTGACGGGACTTTAATCGAACAAAAATGGTCAGACTTAGAAATGCGTTTTTCGGCCACCGCTAGGGATGGGGACAGCGTACAAACGGGCCGGGAAACCACAGGATCCCGAAAAGCTTTCGAGGATCTGGTCAATTTAGAAGAACAGGTGCAAGGGTCGGCTAAACGGGCCGTACAAGCCCTAGTTTTGCCCCCTGTCAAGGGCGATACCTACACCGTCGTCATCGATCCCATTTTAACCGGTCTGTTCGTCCATGAGGCTTTTGGCCACCTTTCCGAGGCAGATATGTTATACGAAAATCCCGACCTTTTGGAGGTGATGAGTATGGGCAAACGTTTTGGACCAGATAACCTGCAAATCTTTGACGGGGCCAGTCCAGAAGGTCATCGGGGCAGTTATTTTTATGACGATGAGGGAACCCCTGCGACGACGACTCAGTTAATTAAAGATGGGGTTTTGGTGGGAAGACTGCATTCGCGGGAAACGGCGGGCAAATTAGGCGAAAAACCGACCGGTAACGCCCGTTGTCTCAATTATCATTATCCGCCCATTGTCCGCATGACCAACACTTGGATTGAACGGGGAACCACTGCCGTTAAAGAGTTATTTTCGGGGATAAAAACGGGAGT
The DNA here is from genome assembly GCF_028329095.1 of Microcystis sp. CS-574. NCBI lineage: Bacteria > Bacillati > Cyanobacteriota > Cyanophyceae > Chroococcales > Microcystaceae > Microcystis > Microcystis sp. CS-574. Next base: position 7,396 of record NZ_JAQMSY010000229.1, on the reverse strand, counting down.
TTATGCCCAAAATTGGCAGGGAGGCATGACTAACGGCGAAATGTTCACTTTTAGCGCCGGGGAAGCTTGGATGATTCGCGATGGAGAAATTGCTGAACCGGTTAAAGATGTGACTCTCTCCGGTAATGTCTTTAAAACCCTAGCCAATATTGAGGCAATTGCTGATGATTTCCACTGGGATGAGTCGGGAGGCTGCGGAAAAGGGGGTCAAAGTGGTTTACCCGTCGGCTGCGGTGGCCCCAGTCTCCGTATCCGCGATGTGGTGGTGGGGGGAGAAGCAGATATTTAGTGAACAGTGATCAGTAAACAGTAATCAGCTTCTGAGGGCAAGAGGCTCCAAGAAAGAATCTGGCAATTCTCCTACCTAAAAAGAAGGTTAGAAACTAAGTACATCAAAACCTTTAGCTTAACAAATTAGGGGGGGGCATCTCAATTTTTGGGCGCACGCGGTGCGCCCCTACCATTGGCGCAATAATATTATTGTAGGGGCGAATTGCATTCGCCCTGAGAGCCGAAATCTATCTCATTTTCTCGTCACTGTCTTCAATTTCTTGCTCATCTTGATTGATTTCTTCCTTAAATCCCCGTAAAGTTTTCCCCAAAGCTGCCCCAAATTCGGGTATTTTTTTCGGTCCAAATATCAGGAGAAAAACGACAGCAATAATTACTATTTCTGGCCAACCTAATCCAAACATAATCTTTAAAGTAAAAAGTAAAAAAAGAGAAAGGAGTCAGAATTCAGGAGTCGGAAACTTAACGGTGATAACTGATAACTGATAACTGATAACTGACTCTATGCTGCCACTTCAGCGCGTTTATAAGCTTCGTCGAGGACTTCTGAGAGAGTTGGATGGGTGTGGATGCGGAAAGCGAGTTCATGGACAGATTTACGTTCAGCGATCGCATTGGCCGCTTCTTGAATTAAATCCGATGCGTGGATACCGATAATATGAACACCGAGTAATTCCCCCGTATCCTGACGATAAACGACTTTAGCGATGCCTTCCGTTTCTCCTTCCGCTAAAGCTTTGGAATTTCCCTTAAAATAGGTCTTGACAGAAGCAACCTTATACCCTTCTTGCTGTGCCAAAACTTCTGCTTGCGGTTCCGTTAAACCCACATAACTAATTTCGGGGTGGGTAAAAGCGGCGGCGGGAATACTGCGATAATCGATGGTTTTTGGGCGATTACAGATATTTTCAATGGCTATTACCCCTTGACCCGAAGCAGCGTGAGCTAACATCATTTTACCCGTAGCATCGCCCACAGCCCAGAGATGGGGAATCGGTTCACCGTCCTGAATTACCTGCATTTTGTCATTAACCGCAATAAAACCGCGTTTATCCAGTTCTACCCCGACAAATTCCAGTCCGAGATTCTTGGTCGCTGGGATTCTCCCTGTAGCGACTAAACAAGCATCTACTTCTAAAATTTCGATCGCTTCTTTGCTTTTTGCGTCCACCAGTTCAATGGCCACAGGATTCCCCGGTTTAATACTTTTTGCCAAAACTCCCACATAAGTCTCGATGTCTCTAGGTTTAATCAGAACTCTTTCCGCGATTTTCGAGATTTCTGGGTCAAATCCAGGCATGAGACTATCTAAAGCTTCGATCATGGTCACTTCACAACCCAAAGCGGTGTATATATCCGAAAATTCCAGACCGATATAACCACTACCGATAATTGCGATCCACTTGGGTAAAGTTTCTAATCTAACGGCCTCATCACTGGTAAAAACCGTTTTATGATCGATCTCGATCCCCGGTGGGACAAAGGGAACCGACCCCGGACAGAGCATAATATCCTTAGCGGTGTAGATTTTTTCGCCACTATCCCCGATGACGCTAACTTTTTGCGGGCCGGCGATTTTTCCCCAACCGTGGATAGTATCAACCTTGAGACGTTTAAGACTATTAGTGAGATCGCCTCTAATTTTACTGACAAGGTTGTTAGCATGATCGGCAATGGTCGGACGGTCAAAATTCACGCCACCGATGGCAATACCTAGACTTTTCAGATGGTCACTATCGGCCAATTCGCGCACTCGTCCCGAGGCTGCCAGTAAAGCTTTAGAGGGAATACAACCTCGATTAACACAGGTTCCTCCCATATCTTTGGCTTCAATAATAGCTGTTTTTAGCCCACATTTGACCGCGTGTAGGGCTGCCCCGTGGCCACCAACTCCAGCACCGATAATAATTAAATCGTAGTCGAATTCACTCATAGTCTCTCTGACTCTCAAAGTTAGCATTATCTCATTTTACGATCCACTGCGATCAAGCTGTGCTATCCCGGTCAAAAACTGGAGCCAGTTTTTAGCTATCAGACTCTTGTGCATTAAAACTGGCTATTGGCAATTTTAGGACAAGACGTTACTAGACCTCTGGTAAAAATCAAAAATTGTTGTTGGGGTTAGGAGCCGGTCGTCAGTAGTCAGGAGAATTTTAAATGCTCTATTCACAGATTTTAGGTGATTTAGTCCTTATTTTTGCGGTTTTTGAATCCTCAAAAATTAATTATGCAAGGTGTTACTTAACCAAGATATGAATACTAATCCTGCATCGTATCCATAGGTTAGTCTAGTCCTAGGTTGGAAAAATTAAACCTGCTGCCAATACTTTGCCAGATGAAGGAACCATCTTTCTCCTACCATAATTTAGGCTCGAAACCAGAATCATTAATGATTTCTACCGTTTCTCCCGATGGTTTAATTACAAATAAACCTTGTTTATAGGCATAACGATCTACTCCTTCGTCTATTTCTATTCCCGCCACTGCACCATAAGCCTGATAGTTTCTATAATGGGGAAATGCCTGTTTAAATCGACTTAATTTTTCTAAAAAATCGTTGACATCATCTTTCGATAAACGAGACTTACATTCTACTAAAACTACCTCGGTTTCATCGACGGCTAAAATGTCAATCTCCATGGCTATTCCTTGCCGTTTTACCCTGGCACGACTGTAGGTTTCTTTAACATCGATACCTTTGCTACGAAATAGGCCAATAACAGCAGGTTCGACTAATTCCTCGACAAATCTTCCCCAGCGAGTGGTTAAACTATCCACCGCACGACTGGTATTAGCCACTGTTTTCTCTAGCTCGGCCAAACGGCGATCTGCTTCGGCCTTAGCTTCAGCAGCCCGGCGATCGTATTCAGCGGCCCGGCGATCGGCCTCGTCCTTGGCTTCGGCAGCCCGGCGATCGTATTCAGCGGCCCGGCGATCGGCTTCGGCAGCCCGGCGATCGGCTTCGGCAGCCCGGCGATCGGCTTCGTCCTTGGCTTCGGCAGCCCGGCGATCGTATTCTTGGCGTGATTGTTCAAACTTTTCGTTAGTTTTCTCAAAAAGTTTATAGATATCTTCGATGGTAATCGGTTGAGACATGGTTATTTGTTTTAATCTTTCTTATTTTACTATAATTGTACTAGCAAAGTACAAGTCATTTTAGGGACGGGTGTTAATTGAGCAAGTCAATAGTTATACTAAATCCGTTGAGTAACGCACAGAAAACGGGTTTCTCGGAGAAACCCGTTTTCTACTCATGCACTCATGCAAAACCGAGAATAAATAATCAGTTTTTAATAACTGGATTTAGTATGAGGATGATATAGGGGGGACGGGAACCACAGTTTCTTCGTTGATCATGGTTTCTAACTGTTGAGCCTGGGATTTGGCTCAATAAATTGATCATTGTAAATAATTGTTACAAATACTTGACTTAAGATATTTCTATGGTGACAGAAACACAGATCAAAGAAAAAGCGCTAGAGTTAGGTTTCCATGGGGTCGGTATTGCTTCTGTGGATAGTCAAGACTTGGCGGTATCCCATCTAAAAAGCTGGTTAGAGCGGGGTTATCACGCTGATATGGATTGGATGACTAACCCGAAACGACAGGATATCAAAACTCTTTGGCCAGAAGTGCGATCGCTAATATGTCTTGCCCTTAACTACTACACCCCCCAGCAACACAGTCAAGAACAAAACCATGGCAAAATTTCCCGTTATGCTTGGGGAAGGGATTATCACAAAGTATTAAGTAAAAAATTAAAGGCCCTCAGTCAATGGTTAGAAAGTCAGGGGGAGCAAATTCAAACCCGTTACTATGTGGACACTGGACCAGTACAGGATAAGGTTTGGGCGCAAAGAGCAGGGATCGGCTGGATTGCCAAGAATGGTAACTTAATTACTCGTAATTACGGCAGTTGGGTCTTTTTAGGGGAAATATTAACTAATTTACCTTTAGAACCCGATCGACCCCATAGCGCCCATTGTGGCACCTGTAGCCGTTGTTTAAGCGCCTGTCCCACCCAAGCAATAGTTAGTCCCTATGTGGTGGATGCTAATCGCTGTATTGCCTACCATACCATCGAAAATCGTGCTGTAACTTTGCCTACAGAAATTGCCAAGAATTTACAAGGTTGGGTAGCTGGCTGCGATATCTGTCAAGATGTCTGTCCTTGGAATCAACGTTTTGCCCAAGTTACCGACGTGGAGGATTTTCAACCTCGTCCGGAAAACCTCTCGCCAAGGTTGGAGGAATTAGCTAATCTAACTATAGAGGAGTGGGATCGTCGTTTTATCTCGTCAGCCCTACGTCGAATTAAACCCCAGCAGTGGCGACGTAATGCCCAAGCTAATTTAGCCCATTCCCCTCACCCCCCACAAGATGACAATTAAAGTAGTCGTGTTCGATTTTGATGGTACTATCGCCGATACCCACGATACTTTCGTGGAGATTGTCAATCGTTTGGCTAAAAATTTTGGTTATCAACCCGTCAATGAGGAAGATTTGGCCAGACTAAAAAACCTTAGTTCCCAAGAAATTATTAAACAATCCCAAGTTTCTCCCGTTAAAATCCCTTTTTTACTCTATCGAGTTAAACGGGAATTAAATAAACAAATTGACTGCCTGAAACCCTTTCATGGCTGGCATCCCTGCCTCGCAACTCTTAAAGAAAGAGGCTATAGATTAGGAATAATCACTTCTAATACCAAAGAAAATGTCACCATATTTTTAGGTAATAATCAACTCTTAAATTTATTTGATTTTATCTGTTCGGGAACGCCTTTATTCGGCAAACACAAAATTATCGATCGCCTGATCCGACAAAATAAATTCTGTCCCGATGAAATGATTTATGTCGGCGATGAAACCAGAGATATTACTGCTGCCCAAAAAAGTCGAGTGCAAGTGGTGGCCGTCGCTTGGGGCTTTAATTCCCCTCAAATTCTCACCCAATTTAACCCCGATCATCTCATTCACCATCCCCTAGAATTATTGGATATTTTAGATAGGGCTGGCTGAAAAAGTTTTTCCTAGGTGACAGGGCATTTGTACTAAAATACCCAATACTCAGTTGAAATATAGACTTCGATCGATGGGGGCGGAGAGACTCGAACTCTCACGAGCTTATAAGGCTCAACGGATTTTAAGTCCGTAGCGTCTACCATTCCGCCACGCCCCCGTTATTTAACCGACAATTTTTTATCATATCATAAATAATTTAATTAGCAAGAGTATTTTCAGTAAATTATTTTAGCCCGCCAATTCGATCGCCGCAAAGGGGGAAAGACAGGGTAAAATAATCAGCAGGTGAATTGCAGTTCACCGACAGCCATTGATAAAAATCAATCCTTATGCAATCAATTCTGACGCAAGAAACCATTATCATCGCCCTGATCTACCTATCTCTCAGTGTCTTGTATTTGCTCGTCATTCCCGCCGTTATCTACTACTACCTCAATACGCGCTGGTATGTGGCATCTTCTTGGGAAAGAGGGTTTATGTACTTTCTGATGAGCTTTTTCTTTCCCGGGATGCTGTTGTTAAGTCCTTTCCTTAACTTCCGTCCCCAACGTCGTACCCTCAAAGCTTAAGTTATCAACCCAAAAAAACCCATGAGACGCATTGATGTCATCGGGATCGGTATAGGGATGTTTGCTATGGGCGGCATCCTCTACATTGTCCTGCAAAAAACCGGTTTAGATAGTGCTTCGGCGGGAATTTGGAGTCAAGCGGTGTTGGTGGGTGGTGTCATCGGTTGGATTTTTACCTATCTGTTTCGAGTCGCCACCGATAATATGACCTACGGCCAACAGCGCAAGGATTACGAAGATGCCGTCTTTAAAAAACGTCTGGAAGCGATGACTCCCGAAGAAATCGCCCAAATGCAGCGGGAGATTGAAGAAGAAAAAACTAAATAAAGCAGTTAAAACTGATTTATCTGGCATCTGGGCTTGATAATAGCCCAATTTATCTGATTTAGTCCTTAAAGTCTTTAAATAATCGGTGGGAAATAATTCCACTGCTGTGTAGTTCTGTGAAATTAAAACAATCCTATGATGAGGCATTTGTCAAGAGAACTAATGTTAAGATTGTTTGAGAAGGTCATGAAAGAAGCAATAGAAAAAGTCGTTTTAACAATTAGGGGATAAAATTTCCGTCAAGAATAAAAATATTTGTTCCCTATCAAGTTGCGTCGATCTATGATATGGATAATCTATTTTTGTAGAAGCGTTATTTATGAATCAAAATCAGAGCGAGAACTGGGGCGGAAACAGAGAGCTAGATTACGATCGATTCTACAATGCTTGTGACCCTCTCAAACCCGGTGGTGATTCGGTAGTAGTGATGGCGGCTTAATCCTTTGCTTTGCTGTGCATTGTAGTCATGGATAAAATACCAAAGGGTTCCCCAACGTGATTCTCCATTTTTTTAGAGAAAGATAGACTCTCTCTCACCAGGCGAGAAATCCTTTGTCGAAAGGTATTATTTAATCTTTCAATAGGATTAGTTTGACCAGTTTCTTTACCTAATGCCTGATGACGTTTACTAGGAATTCCTGTCTTATAGGACTCCCAAAAGTCTGTGTAAGCAACCCCACATTGTCGGTAAACGCCTGGTAAACTGGCCCCAAAGTTTTTTGGCTGATTGACGACTCCTATCTCCGCGCATAGCAGCCAATAATTTCCCTTGTTTTTCTATCAATTAACCGCCAAATATAGACTTTTATCGTCTTAGAAAAAACAAAAGACCACATCTCATCACATTCTATAACCAATTTACCTTTTAGTTTGTCCGAAACCTTTATTTGACGGGGTACAGCCGCCAGTTTATTGTTGACATAATTTTGTAACCATGACCAACTTACCCCTGTTACTCTAGCAATTCCTCGCAAGGAAATTCGTTCGAGCAGGAGTTTATCAATTAATTGTTTGGTTTCGTCAGAGACGGTTTTATTAGTGGGATTGATCACAAACTGACGACCACATTCTTTACATTGACGTTTGGGTTTTCCATTATGAATAGAACCATTCTTAATCATATAATGAGAACCACAATTAGGACAGGGGAATAGAGGTGAAGGGGGGATTTTGTTCGGTGCTAGACT
>NZ_JAQMSY010000228.1:0-45821 GCF_028329095.1 Microcystis sp. CS-574 | reverse complement strand
GGGGGGGCGGGTCGGCGGGGGGACCCCCCTTGATAAGGGGGGTGCCGGTAGGCGGGGGGATCCCCCTTGATACGGGGGGTGCCGGTAGGCGGGGGGATCCCCCTTGATAAGGGGGCATCTGATAATTTTTAACGCCTACCTACTTATCAATTAACTTTATTATAACAGGATAACTTCTTTCTTTTCTGGGCTGAGATATTTATCAGCGTTTACTATTCTAATAGCAACCTGACCAGCTTTTTGAGCAACTTTACTACCCATAATATCACACCACCTTCCCAACTGATAACCGATAACTCTTGAGTAATGCACAGAAAACGGGTTTCTCGGAGAAACCCGTTTTCTACTCATGCAAAAGACAAAAAGGGAAATAAATAATCAGGATTAAGCTTTTGTTACTCCCGATCAACCTTTTTTAAACCACGCCTTAAGTCTCACTAATTTCCTGTCGTGGGTCATCCTTGGGTGGATGGAGTTGGCCGGCTATCCATTGCCGTCGGGCATTCTGGATAAAGGGTTCTTCACGACGTTCATCATTCAAATCTAGGCGGTGGCAGGTGGCGCGTCCTGATGGAGTTTTGCCGATAATTTTCAAGGCATCCGCCGACCACAGAAAATGCTCTGACCATATTTGCTGGCGTGGGTTGAACAGTGAAGCTTCTGCCTCGGTTTCTGGGTCAATCCCCGTTGTGAAGTTATAACGCCTTTCATTGCAACGACGACAGGCTAGGGCGAGGTTGTCCAGCGTATCGCTACCACCGAGGGATTGGGGTTGAATATGGTCGATCGAAAGAGGGGCGGAACTGAGGAGTTCGGGATAGTGACAGTATTCACACCGGAACCTAGCGCGTTGTCGAACAATATGGTAGAGCGATTTAGGAATGACCATTTACTCTGGCGGCAATGACAGCGTTGATGTAGCTGAAAATTTGGTCAAGTTCGCCAATCGCTTCTAGCTCAAGGACTTCCTCCGGGGTGAGATCATCAGCTTTTTTTTTGTCAAGAAGCGTCTGCATCCGATCGCCCAGTTCATCTGTAAATTTGAATAGGGTGAGATTATTAATCTGTTGCACCCGCAATCCTTTGGGAATCAGGCTAGAGGGTTTGACAAGAGCGCTCATGGTTGTAGCTGGCTTTTTGAGCAACTTTACTGCCCATAATATCACACCACCTTCCCAACTGATAACCGATAATTCTTTCATTGCCTTAATAAAATTTAACATTAACGCCATTTTCTCAAAAAAATCGACCCGCCTAAGGGCGGGAAAGAAAAGAAAAGAGAAAAAATAGGGAATGAGGGTAAAAGGGGAAAAAGGAAAAAGGGTTAGAGAGTTCTCCCGAATACGCAGACTACCCGAAAACCGACGTTGTTGAGGACGTCGCAGCGGTAGCTGAATCTTGGTTAATTGTCCAACGGTCTTTTTTAATGGCATTTCCCACAAGATTATGGCAGTAATCCGCCAGCTGTCATGGCTACAGTTCCCCCCTAAATGCCCTTTGTAAAAGGGAATTAAAGAGATTTTCGGAAATTTCTTCCGACTCTTTCTGATGCTCTTTTTTGAGCCAAAATTGATTGAAAATTTCCCTATACTTCAACTGAAGCAGTTGTGGCGGAACCGGAAATGGTAAAGTACGAAGTCTCGCTTTTGAAATATTTGGCATAGAACCTGCTGTACCTCCAGCCAATCCACTCAACTTAAGACGCATTGTTTTTTGGCTGAGGGTTTGCCACACATACACTGGATCTATTCCGTCTATTAATCGAAGCCTAAAAATCAAGTCTGGTAGCATTAATTTGGGGCGAGTCATCTGTACAAAAGCAGAAGCGCCAACTAATTCATAAGTGTTCTTTCTAGTAACCAATAAATCACCTGTCTTGATCTCCAATTCCTGTCGAGGAACGTCATCTGGTAGCATAGCTTTGTTTTCATCAGGATTAAAATGCCCGTATGTTACTGCCCCCAATTTCAAAACACCCCATTCTTCAGGTTCGGCTTGTCGCGTATCACATTTAGGACTCCAACCCGATTCAATATCCTTGACACAATCACCTAGTTCTCTAACCTCCCACCCTTTCGGATTAGTAACGGGATCACCGAACATCTCTAGGAAAGTCGATTTTAACAACTCATCAGTCAACCTAATTGCCTCTTTGCGCTTGCGTCGCACCCCATCCGCTTTATCTAAAATTGCCGCAATTCTTCGCTGTTCTTCGAGGGGTGGGAGGGGAAGCCGGTACTGTTTGAGGCTTTGGGCTGAGAGGTTAGGTTGTGAGGATCCGTTATCATATTTATAAATTTCTGCCTGTCCAATTGGACTAGCTAAATAACGATAGAAATAGTCCGTTCTAATTTGTTCAGAAGGTCGAATAATTACCAGAGAAGATGCTATTGCTCCCTCCTGAATATCTTTGATAATTGCCGTCTTGCCTAATGAGCCTCTTAAGCAGTACAAAATATCGCCAGACTTAACCTTTCCGCTTCCTAATAAGTCAAACCTTTTTCTAGAAATAAAGTTCATCGATTCAAAATCTATTTCACCATTTTGAATATGACCAGCATTTATAAAAGGGACTCCATTATCAACAAAATCTTTTTGACTTGGATAGTTTTTACCTCTATCTCCATTTATTAGGGTTCCTACTTCACCCAAACTTACCAGTTTCCAGCCTTCGGGCAACTTAGTCGGTTTGCTCATCCCAACATCTCCTTTAATGCGTGTAAAACCTGATCAATCTTATTTTCAAACATAAATCAAATATCTTTTCGGTGGACTAAAGCGGTGGGTTACGACGGATTGTTAGATTGACTTTAACGCCTAGATTGTTGCCGTCTAACCCACCCTACTATAAACTCTTATCCCCCCTTTTTAAGGGGGGTTGGGGGGGATCGAACCTAAAATCTATTTTTAATTTAATTATAACCAGCTACTTAGGGTCGCAGATACTAGAAAAAAATCAAGCCACTACAGTGGCACCCCTGAGATAATCTTCTAGTTGGCGACCATTATCGTGACTGAGATTGCCTAGAGGTAAAGTTTCGACGCTAAAAGCTCTCACCTCACTAACTTCTAATGTATCTTTGATCTGAAAATTACCCGACGCTGTAACTTCAATTAACAATGAAATGGAGTGAATGCGCGGATCACGCTCAAAAGAGGAATAAACCCCGACTAAACGCCCTAAACTGACTAAATTTAATCCTGTTTCCTCTTTTAATTCCCTTTGGGCAGTATTAAAAATATCTTCCCCCCAATCGATCATTCCCCCCGGTAGGGCCCATTTGCCGGTGTCTCTGCGTCGGATTAAAACAATTGTACCATCAGCAAGCAGCGGAATTATTGTCACCCCAGTTACAGGATGACGAAAGATAATTCCCATCACACTTTTAATAAAATACCAAACACGACCCATAGGAATTAGGAGATGGGGAGATAGGGAGATAGGGAGATAGGGAGATGGGGGGATGGGGAGAGAAATTTTAACTAATACCCCAAAACCCCAAAACCCCAAAACCCCTAACAATATCAATCATGATCGAGAATGGCTTTAGCTTGAATTAAAGCCGATCGCACTTGTTCAAAACCTGTGCCACCATAGCTATTACGGGCCGCCACCACCTGACGAGGAGCGATCGCGTCGTAGATATCGGCCTCAAAAGCCGGATGTAATTCTTGCCATTCCGTCAGGGTTAAATCTTTCAATAACTTACCCGCTGCCAAACTGCTTTTAACGACTTTCCCGACTAAATTATAAGCTTCTCGGAAGGGAATCCCCTTACTGGCTAAATAATCCGCCACATCCGTCGCATTAGAAAAATCTTCCGCCACCGCATTAGCTAATCGGTCAGTTTTAAATTGAATTCCGGTGGCTAAAAGTACCGTCATCGCTTGCAAACAAATCCGCACGGTTTTAACGCCATCAAATAACGCCTCCTTGTCCTCCTGCAAGTCTTTGTTATAGGCTAGGGGTAAACCCTTCATTAAGGTCAATAACGCCTGTAAATGCCCAAAAACCCGCCCTGTTTTGCCGCGCACCAATTCGGGAACGTCGGGATTTTTTTTCTGGGGCATAATGCTAGATCCCGTGGCACAACTATCGGTGAGAGTGATAAAACTAAATTCTTGGGAAGACCAGAGAATCATTTCTTCGCTCAAACGGCTCAGGTGGACCATAATCAGACTAGCGGCCGTCATAAATTCAATGGCAAAATCTCGATCGCTGACTCCATCGAGACTATTGTTATACACCTGCTCAAAATCGAGTAAATTGGCGCTGTAATGACGATCAATAGGAAAAGTCGTCCCCGCTAAAGCACCACATCCTAGGGGCGAAATATTAGTCCTGGCGCGAATTTGCCCTAATCTTTGGTGATCCCGTTCGGCCATTTGAAAATAAGCGAGGAGATGATGGGCTAAACTAATCGGTTGGGCGCGCTGTAGGTGGGTGTAACCGGGGATCAGGGTTTCCAGATGGTTTTCAGCGTGATTGACTAAAGCTTGCTGAAAATTGCGAATTTCTTGCCTAATATCATCGATTTGTTGTCTAAGATACAGACGTATATCCGTTCCTACCTGATCATTCCGCGAACGGGCCGTGTGCAGTTTTTTGCCCACATCTCCCACAATCTCGGTTAAACGACGTTCCACGGCAAAATGCACGTCCTCTTGATCGATGCCGGGGTTAAAGTTGCCGGTGCGGTATTCTTGACGAATTTGTTCCAATCCAGAGACGAGACTATCTGCTTCTTCGGGGCTGATAATACCCGTATAGGCGAGCATTTTAGCGTGAGCGATCGATCCGGTGAGATCATACTCGATTAATTCGATATCAAAGCCAATACTGGCGTTAAATTCTACGATCGTAGGATGGAGACTACCTTCAAAGCGATCGCTCCAAGTTTTCTTTGCTGTCACTGTTTTCGTTAGATGATTGTGGATAAAGTTAACCAAAATATGCTGGACAATTTTGGGGAATAATCCAGCGCTGATAGCATTACCGCTTCAGGTTAGAAAAATCTCCAACCCTACAAACATAAGAATAGCAAGAATTGCTCGCTCTGGCTGAATGCCCATAGGCGAAAAGCTAATAAGAAGTAAAACCTCGAAACATATAACCGGCAATAAAACCGATTAATAGGGCCCATGCTTGCCCAGTTTTGACGAAATTTGAGAAGGATTTCTGAACATTGCCGATGATATCCACGTCTTGCTCCGAAATAGTCATCAAGACATTGGTAAGAGGCGAAAAGTCGATCGAGACGGATAGATGATGGAAGATGTCGATCACGATGGCATTCCTCAAAGACGAAAATCTACAGAATAAGTTAACATGAAAACGACTAAATCAAAACCGCTTTTGTCTCCCTGGTGGTGAGTTGGAAAGGAGGTCACTTTCAAGATGATTGAGATTGCTGGTAATAGGATAATAGTAAATTGCCCGCTTTTGCTAAATCTTGCCCAAAGGCGATAATTCCTTCTTCGTGACCACTCATCACTAAAATTTGTTGCTCCTCTAGATGATCTTCTTGACATAAACGGATAATTTCTGCGGCCATTTCTGGGGTTCCATAGGCGATATTTTCTTGAGTGGTCGGCACTCGATACATTAAATTTTGCCACAGGGGGCGATGGTGAATATGAATCACCCCATTAATCTGGGGATTCGCTTCATAAATCGCTGCATGGGTGAGAGTTTCTGAAGAAGCGGCGATTGTTCCCCGACAAGTGACCCGATTTTCTTGCCAATCGTAGTCTATAACCGTGGTGTAATGGGATTCATTTAATACTGGGATTCCCCCGGTGTTAGTGCCAGAAATAATGATTTCTCTGTCTATTTTTCCTCGTTGACTCACATTCCCAAAACCGATTCCGTTATCGTATTGACCGATTAATCCTAATCGATAGAGGCGATTGCGCCAATAATTTAATTCTGCAATCTCTGAGCTTATTAAGGGACGGTCAGGAATCCAAGTACAATTGTATTTAACGTAGCCTTCGTCAATCATAGATTTTTCTGAAAATATTCGGGATAACTTTGACAAACTTTCTGCACAAAGTCCTGGAGAGGATAGGAAATATTGGCGATATAATTATCTTTAATTGCTTGAGAAAATAGGGGTAAAACTTCCGTGTCTAAGGCGGGGTTAAATAAGTTGATAGGTAGAATTAAATCGGAACATTCCCGCACATCAATGGTCTCAAAATTATCGGCTATAATTAACCAGAGAGGACGCACCCAAAGAGCCGAACGACTTTCGATCACCTGAATTACTTCTCCGTATAAAGTTCGATTTTTGCAGAATAAACTAACAATTTGATGGGGAGTGAATGTGTTCATAGACGATTCTAGTTTTCCTCGATCAGCTAAGACGCATTTTAATCGCTTATTCTTAGATTAGCCGAATCTTCCCCCAATCTCTTTACTCTTGCAAGAGCCAACAGTAAAGAGTATCTCATCTCCACAAGCAATTTAAATGCGTGGGCAGCTTATCTTTCACTGGTCACTGAAAAAAGCTGGCCACTTGCCAATCCCTTGCCAGATCGGGAAAAAACGGCTCTTCTAGGTTGTGTGTGATAAGTTTAACTTACTATATGATTGATCGATCTTTGTGTCCTTTGTGTCTTTGTGGTTCGTTCCACCCCCTCTCTAGGAGGAATGTATCTTAGAATACATTTTACCCACCAAATCCAAGAGAGCCAAAAAACTCCGTTAGAATACGGAAAGCCGTTGACAAAACGATAGAAAATCATGACCGTTGCTTACCCTCGTAAATTCAAGAAGACGATGAGCGCTCGCGACATCATGAAGCGTGTTATTAGCGATCGCGAAATTCATCTTGTCACCCTCAACCGTTACCGCTACAACGAACAACGTAGCTGTAAAGACCTGACCGAACTGATCGAAACCCTAGACGGACAACCGAAAGAACTGATCCAGGAGCTTTCCCGTCACGTCGCCGATGAGGCCCGCCATGCCTACTGGTTAACCGATTTATTAATCGAATTGGGGGCCGATGTGGGGAAACCGCCGGGGTTGTCCTATATTGATGAATTTGAACGTCTTCTCGATCAAGATCAATTCCAAGGTGAAGAACAAAGGGAAGATGGACTGATTGCGGCCCTAGCGGCAATTAACGTCACGGAAAAACGGGGATGCGAATACTTTGCCGCCCATATTTATGCTCTCAAAGCAGGGGAACAAACCCCGGAAAATCTGAAAATTCAGGAAACGATCGCCAAAATCTTTCCTGAAGAAGCAGGTCATGTGCGTTGGGGCAATCGTTGGTTAGCCAAAATTGCCCAAAAAAGCCCCGAACATCGGCAAAAAGTCGAAAAAGCTAAGGCCAAATACTCAGCGATCGAACAGGCCGCCTATGAATCGGGTATGGATATCACCCTGGGGGCAGAATTGCGCCGCTTCGGTCATTTAATGGACATCGCCGCCACTATGCCACTCTGGGAACGTCCTCAATATCTGATGGAACGTTTACCCCAAACCCTTCTCGACCCGAAATTGCAATTATTCCGGGTAGAAGCGGCTCAAAAAGCCTGGAATCGTGATCCACAAATGTTTATGGAACGCTTTTTGTCGATGTTTTTTAATGCGGACGGCAATATCGGCAAAAAAGAGAAAGTCAACTAATTTAATCTTGATTTTCAAAGGATCGAGAAAATCAGCTATTGTTTTAAATAGGGGTGAGTTCTCGGCTTTGGAGCCAGAGAAACACCACTTTTTTACTGTTTATTTTGACTTTTCTTTTTTAGATTATGCGTCTTTTAGCTGCCTTTGATCGCTACCCCGATAGTGTATCGTTAACCCTAGAACCAGTAGCCACCGACTCGCAAAAATTTGATTTATATTTAACTTTACACCTACAAGCTCAAATTCAATCTCTCCTTGGCGGGGAAATCAAATGGGGACTAAAAGGAGGAAAATTAGATTTTCTTTTAGTTAATTGTCACCTAACACAAAATCCTCTTTCTAGTCAAGAGTTATACATAAATCGTATTAATAATTATCAATGGCGGTTATCTTTCAAAGGTCCTCAGTCAATATTTACAGGAGCGCTCGAAAGGATTAACCTAGGAACCGTCAGTGTGGAGGAAGAACCTTATCATCTGACGGTGCAATTTTCCCTGACAGCTGCGGATATCTGTATCACGGAAACATCGGGATTATGGAAACACGATCTAAGTCCCAATAAACATAGTATTTTAGAGCGAAAGTTAGCATTTTTCCTAATGGAAAATCAATTTGATGCTTTTTTGAGTCGTATTTCTTTGGGATCATCGCAGGTGGAATTAGATAATGTTCTAGTTGAACCGCAACCGGCAGCATCAGAAAATTTAGAGAAATTGCAGACACAAATCGAGGGAATTTATGCTGCTGTTAGTGATGATTTTCTCGAACTGACCCAATTAGCTGAACTCGATCCCCTAAGGGATTTTACTGGGGCAAATCTCCTGGCAGCGGAATTAAGTGGTATATCTTTAGGCATGGCCAATCTCTATCAAGCGAATCTGCGGGGGGCCAATTTAACCGATGCTGATTTAAGCGAAATTAATGGCAGTCATGCTAATTTTAAGGGAGCAGATTTAAGCGGAGCCTTATTAGCTAATGCCGATTTAAGTTATGCTGATTTTTACCGTTCTAGTTTGGCTTTAGCTAATTTAATTGGCTCCAATTTAGAAGGAGCTAATTTGGTTGAAGTCAACATCACTCAAGCGAATTTTAGCGGGGCAAAAGTGAAGGGGGCAAAGTTTGCCGATAACGTGGGTATGACCGAGGAATTGCGGGAAAATTTACGCTTGCGCGGAGCTTTCTGCGATTAGTCAACTATTCAGCCTCTAAATGACACCAAATACCCTCACCTTTCACCGAAAATAGCGTTATTAAATAACAAAAGGAGATTAGAGATTTTCCTCGGTATCTATCCCTAATTCCCGCAGTTTAGCCGCTAATTTCGCCGCTTTTTGCTTTTCTTGCTCGACTTGGTTTTCTGCCTCTAAAACCCGATTTTCTGCCTCTAAAACCCGATTTTCTGCCTGTTGTGCCGCTTCTGCGGGAGTGGGTACTAATTCGCCTTCGGAGGTAAAATAGCGCAATTTATTGGCAGATAAACCCAAATATAAGCCTAATTGTTGACTCCAGAGCCATCCCTGGGGATTGGGGGTAATCGGTTGATATTGACCGCTAATTAGGGTAAATCCCTGAAATTCTAAGCTTTCTGGGTCAAACCAAAAATAATCGGGAGTGCGAAATATATCCTGATAAATTTGTTTTTTCTCCTCTCGGTCAACTTTGGCGGTACTATCGGAGAGAATTTCGATAATTAAATTGGGATATTTGCCCTCTTCTCGCCAAATTACCCAACTTCTGCGGTTGGGGTTGGGATTTGTCCCCAAAACGACGAAAAAATCCGGACCACGGAAGAATTCTGACTTTTTCTGGTTGGGACTGTAATAAATGGTTAAATTGCCGGCGGCAAAATAATCTTCTCGCTCGCACCACCACCATTCTAAACACTGAATTAATAAAATAATTTGTTGTAGATGTAGGTTACTTTCCAAGGGTGGTTCATCACTCCAAAATTCGCCTTCTGGGAAGATTATCTCAGGGTTTACATGGGACTCCACTAGGGGTAAGCTTTCAGCGATAGTCATGGTTAGTCCAACAGAGATAGGTCAACAACTTATTATAAATCATTGAAGGGATTTTTTGAGCAATTGTAGCAGTAGCAATTGAGGTAGAATATTCCTGTGGGTAAATCGTCATTTTTCCCTTAAACAATACCAGATCGCAGGGCAATTACGGCCGCTTGTACTCGGTCGTCCACGGCCAATTTATTCATAATTCCCCGCACATGGGTTTTAATCGTATTGGTGCTTAAATAAAGTTGTTCGGCGATTTCAGCGTTACTTTTGCCCTCAACAATTAACTTTAAAACCTCCATTTCTCGCTCCGATAAAAGTGCTAGATTGGGATTAGGTTGCACTGCCGGCGGTTTGAGATTATCCATGACTAAACGGGCAATTTGAGGGTCTAAATAGGTGGCCCCGTCCTTAGCTGCTTCAATGGCGGCCAAAAGGCGATCGAGACTCGCTCCCTTGATACAATAGGCATCAGCGCCACTGGCCAGAGCTGCGATCACTTCCTGTTGCAGAGTGTGGGAAGTGAGCATAACCACATGAACATTAGCTAAACCCTCCTTAATCTGTTTAGTTGCCGCAATGCCATCGAGACGGGGTAAACCGATGTCCATGACCACTAAATCTGGCCGTAGGGATAGGGCTAATTGTACCCCCGCCAGACCATCACTAGCTTGACCGACGATCTCAAAATCTGGCTGTTCACCGAGCGCTTGTTCTAAACCTAACTGCATTAAAGGATCGTCTTCAACAATTAAAATCCGCATGATCTTTGATTCCTAACGGGAAAATGTACGGTTTTCACCCATCTGCATGAAGCAGAACTACTCCTAGTTTAGGCAATCTGGAGAGAGATTAACAGTGATTCAGTGATTCAGTAACCAGTGACCAGTAACCAGTGACCAGTGACCAGTGACCAGTGAAAGATACTAAATTTATTGAAAATTGAAAACTTAAACCTAATAACTGAAAACTTAAACCTAATAACTTAAAACTTAAACCTGATAACTGATAACTGATAACTGATAACTGATAACTGATAACTGATAACTGATAACTGATAACTGAAAATGCTGCGGATTTCATCAGATCGGTCTAAAATTGTGCTTGTTGCCCTAGCTTATCTGGGTGTTGGTTGGCTAGGCTATCTCTGCTTAAATTTAGGGTCGCGACCTGCCCCAATTTGGATGAGTGCTGGTATTGGCTTAACTGCTGTTTTTTTAGGGGGAAAAAGGCTAGTTTTAGGCGTTTTTATCGGGGATTTGCTTCTAACCTTCTTTTTAGGGGCCAGTTGGCCCATAGCTCTATTTTCGGCGATCGGTAGCAGTGTATCGGCTCTGTTAGGGGCGCAATTCCTGCATTATCTGAGATTTTCCGCCACTTTACAGCGTATTCGCGATATTCTCTTACTGGTATTTTTAGCGGCCTTATTGGCCTCGGCAGTTAATGCCACTATCGATACTTTTGCCCGTAGTTGGCTAAATACTTGGGATTGGCGGCAATTTGGACAGTCTTGGGGCATGATCTGGCTCGGAGATAGTACAGGGATCTTAATGACCACGCCGCTGCTGTTGCGTTTTTGCTTCAATCGTCACTCCCTGCGGGAACCCCGGCAACCCCAACGCCTTGGCGAGGCATTACTTTGTATGAGTTTGCTAACGGTGGTGACTTTCGTGGTTTTTGGTGGTCAACAGGATTTTCTTAACCCCGATTGGAGTATGGTGCAGTACCTCGAATATCTGCCTTTTCCTTTTGTGGTTTGGGCTGCTATGCGTTTTCAGACCTGGGGAGCGGTAATAGCCAATTTTTTAGTATCTATTTTAGCTTTGATGGGATTGGTCGGGGGAATCAGTCCTTTTATCCTACAAGCCCCCGACCATACCAGAGGTGTCCTGATCTTACAAATCTTTTTGGTCATTGTCATGTCAACTTCTCTGTTTTTATCGGCGGCGATTACCGAAAGACAACAGATCGATCGAGCTTTAAATGAAACTTTAGAACGAGAACATTTAGTCACACAAGTTGCTTTAAAAGTCCATCAATCTTTAGATATAGATCAAGTTTTAAATACCATTGTTGGGGAAATCAGAAATTTTCTCGATGCCGATCAAGTCTATATCGGTCACTGTCAAGAGCGGGGTTGGTCTAAGGTAATCGCTGAGTCCCGTCGTCCCGAGATTCCCTCGCTGATGGGTTGGTTTCCCGAACCAGAATTACTGGAAGAATTGGGACAATTATTTTCTTTAGATAAGTTAATTATTGCTGATAATACCGCTAAGGTGCAAACGCTGCCCACTCTCAAGGGTTATTACGAATACCTGCAAGTTAAATCCTCTTTAGTTTTACCTCTAACGGTTAATAATCAACATTTAGGTGCTTTAGTTGTCCATCAATATTCCCATCCCCGTCATTGGCAAAAAAGCGAGGTCAAATTATTAGAACAGTTAGCCACCCAAGTTTGTATCGCTATCGGCCAAGCGCAACTATATCAGAGGGTGCAAAGCTTGAATAATAATTTAGAACAGGAAGTGGCAGCTAGAACCCTGGAACTGCGAGAAAAAGTCCGGGAAATTCAGCGTTTATACGAAATGAAAACGGTTTTTTTACAGGCAGTATCCCACGATCTACGCACTTCGATTATGGGATTAGTGATGTTATTAAAAAATTTCCAGTGTCGGCAAACAGAAAAAGTAACTATCTCGCGAGCAATGCTCGATCAGGTGGTGCGTAGTTGCGATCGACAATTAACTTTAATTAATGCTTTATCAGAAAATCATTTTGCTGAAGAACGGCCTTTAATCTTGCATCGTCAACCTCTATTTTTAAAAGAACAGGTGGAAATTTGGCTGAAAGATTGGCAAAAAGATTTTGATTTATACCAAGCTACTTTTATTAATCTTCTCCCCGATAACTTACCCGCTATTGATGCCGATCCTTATCAGCTAAGAAGTGTTTTTGAACAATTATTAAATAATGCCTTGAAACATAATCCTTCACCAATTCAATTAGCTTTAGATGCTCGTATTGACCAAGATATGCTCTACTGCACTTTAAGCGATAATGGCATTGGCATGGATGAGGAACAATGTCAACATCTTTTCCATTTATATGTAAGAAATCTTCATAATCAACACCTAACGGGGATTGGTTTAGGTTCCTACCAATGTCGGCAAATTATCGAGGCTCACTCTGGGAGAATTGGAGTAAAAAGTACCCCGCGGGTTGGTTCACAGTTTTGGTTTACTTTACCCCTTGCTCATCAAAATTCTAGAGTAATTAAGCAGGAGTTAGTCAACAGTAATCAGTGATTTGTAACGGGATCGAGATGATTCTGCTTATCGCTCTTCTGGGACTCTGGGGTATATAGAATCGCCAATTCAGACTTGAATTAGCCATTTTATGTGGGTTGCCTACCGACAATTAAGGCATATTTGAGGAGAATTTGGGCTCTCCCAGCTTTGGTGGGTAAAATGTATTCTAAGATACATTTCTCAAGAGCGAGGGGGTGGAACGAACCACAAAGACACAAAGAACACAAAGATCGATCGATCCTATGTCAATTAAACTTATCACACAGAACCTAGAAGAGCCGAATTTGCCATCTCAATTGTTAAGCAACAATCGACCAAATAGGTCGAGTTTGTAACTATTCTGATTGCTAGTATCCCTTGAAATTCTCACAAGGATCACAAAATTGGCCAATTGTCAATAGCGTTTGAGATGCGCTCACCCCCGGTGGTGAGGATGTCAAACAATCATCAAAAATAGCAGCGGTTGCCCCCTAGTTCTATAATCAGATCACGGCTAATTTGATTGGCTATCGACCCTATTCATGTCTATCTCCCCACCCCGTTCCGGTTACACTTTGCCGGTTTTTGCCTGTGCCAGTGCGATCGCATCTCTCCAGCATCTCCACGGCGAAAATGAGCTAAATTCCGTTACTTTTAATCTTTTAGAACCGCCAGAAACCGTTACAATTGCCATCGAACAAGTTGCCCAACTTAACCCCGAGGCTGCCCTAGCTATCACCCGCAGCGATCCGGGGGACAATTTAGATTTAACTAGAAATACCCCTATATGGGCGTTAGTAGAAAGAAAAACAGGTAATCAAGAGATAGAGATTCAAGGCGGCGCAGGAATCGGCCTACAGATTGATAATGGCGGAAAATCAGCTATTTATAGTTATGCCCAGCGTCTGCTGCAAGAAAACCTCAGACCCCTGTTACTGCCCCAAGAAAGCATCAAAGTGACGATTATCCTGCCAGAAGGCAAAAAACTGGCCACAAGGACTTCTAACGCCGCTTTTGGGGTGGTAGAGGGATTATCTTTGTTGGGTACCACCGGCATTTCCCAACCTCTCAGCGCCCCCGGACAGTTAGAAATCTTTCGCGAGCAATTAAAAAATTTATCCCTTCGTTTTGATCGCTTGGTGTTTTGTATCGGGGAAAATGGCTTAGATTTAGCCCCTCAAATGGGTATTAATCCTGATATTTTGGTAAAAACAGCCAATTGGATCGGGCCGATGTTATTAGAGGCACAATTACAGGGAATCTCTGAAATTCTTTTGTTTGGTTATCATGGTAAATTAATTAAACTTGCCGGGGGAATCTTTCAGACTCACCATCATCTCGCCGATGGTCGTCGGGAAATTCTTACCGCCTACGCCGCTAAAATGGGTTTAGCTACCCCCCATCTCCAGCAAATTTTTGACAGTAGCACCAGCGAAAACGGTCTGGAGTATCTGCGTCAATTAGACCGGCAAACGGGAGATAATTGGGTGGAACGCATCTATGGAGAAATGGCTAATACTATCGATCGCCGTTGCCAAGAATACGTTTATAACCACAGTAACGGTCATCTTGGGGTCGGTTGTATTTTATTCGATCGCTCTCGTTCTTTGATCAGCAAAAGCGAAAATGGCCTTAAATTTTTGCAAAATCTACCAGTTACTCCCCAGTGACTGTGCTATGATCGTGGGAATATTTAGTCTTAAAAAATGAAACTAATAAGGCCACACCATTGTAGCTTATTTTCAGAACAATAGCCGATTTAGTTTACAAATCTTTAACCTTTTCCTGCCAGTTTCTTTTCTTGATCGTAGTGACAACTCAAACCCCCCTTCCCACCCCCCAAGAGACTTTGCCCTCAGAGTCCTTCACTAATAGCCTTAATCGTCAAATAATCATCATTCTTGACTTTGGCTCCCAGTATTCTGAATTAATCGCCCGCAGAATCCGGGAAACGAACGTTTACTCCGAAGTTCTCTCCTATCGTACCAGTGCCGAACAATTGGCCCAAATCAACCCGAAAGGAATAATTCTTTCGGGCGGTCCCAATTCCGTTTATGATCCTGGAGCGCCTCACTGTGATCCAGAAATTTGGAATTTAGGTGTACCCATCCTCGGAGTTTGCTACGGGATGCAATTGATGGTACAGCAGTTAGGGGGCAGGGTAGAACGGGCAAAACGGGCCGAATACGGCAAAGCATCCCTATTTATCAACGATCCTACCGATTTATTAACCAATGTCGAGGACGGTTCCACCGCTTGGATGAGTCACGGGGATTCCTGCGTGGAATTGCCATCGGGTTTTGAAATTCTCGCTCATACCGATAATACCGATTGTGCGGCCATTGCCGATCACGAGAAAAAACTCTTTGGAGTGCAGTTTCACCCGGAAGTTGTCCATTCTGTGGGAGGAATCGCCTTAATTCGCAATTTCGTCTATCATATCTGCAAATGCGAACCCACTTGGACCACGGAAGCTTTTGTCGAGGAATCGATCCGAGAAATTAGGGCAAAAGTGGGCGATAAGCGAGTTTTATTGGCTTTATCCGGCGGTGTGGACTCCTCTACCTTAGCATTCCTCTTGCATCGAGCGATCGGTGATCAACTAACCTGTATGTTTATCGATCAGGGATTCATGCGTAAGGGTGAACCCGAACGATTAATGCAGATATTTAACGAGCAATTCCATATCGGAGTCCAGTATGTCAACGCTAGAAAGCGATTTTTAGCGCAAGTGGCCGGTGTCACCGATCCCGAAGAAAAGCGCCGTCGTATCGGCCATGAATTTATTCAGGTGTTTGAAGAAGAATCGAATCGTTTGGGACCCTTTGATTATCTGGCCCAAGGAACTTTATATCCCGATGTGATTGAATCGGCCGATAGTAATGTGGATCCCAAAACCGGGGAAAGAGTCGCGGTTAAAATTAAAAGTCATCATAACGTTGGTGGACTGCCGAAAAATCTCCGGTTTAAATTAGTCGAACCCCTGCGAAAATTATTTAAGGATGAGGTGAGAAAATTAGGTCGATCAATCGGTCTTCCGGAAGAAATTGTTCGTCGTCAACCTTTCCCCGGCCCTGGTTTAGCGATTCGCATTTTAGGGGAAGTCACCGCAGATAAATTAAATATTTTGCGCGATGCAGATTGGGTGGTGCGCGACGAGATTAATAAGCAGGGAATGTATCACGATTTCTGGCAAGCTTTCGCGGTTTTATTGCCTGTCCGCAGTGTGGGAGTAATGGGAGATCAACGTACCTACGCTTATCCTATTGTCCTACGTTTAGTCAGCAGTGAAGACGGAATGACTGCCGATTGGTCCCGGGTTCCCTATGATTTATTGGAGACAATTTCTAATCGCATTGTCAATGAAGTTAAGGGAGTTAACCGCGTGGTTTATGATATTACTTCTAAGCCCCCCGGAACTATAGAATGGGAGTAGTATTGAATTATTGATTGATTATTAGTCCCGTCCAAATATTGGGGCGGGATTTTTGCAGAATAGACAATTGAGGAGATTAATTACTACCATGGCACAGTTAGAGATGTGGGAAGAAATAGAAGCGGTGGATTTTGCCGGAGAAGAAGATATTGCAGGAGAATCAGCAAACCAAAAAAAGCTACAACTCAAAGAAATCTCCGACACTGTTGTTGCCAGCAGTGATTGGACTACCGCAACGATCCGCGATCAATTAATTCGAGAAAATATTCAACTCAATCCGCGCTTTCAAAGACGAGATGCTTGGAATATTACTCGTAAAAGTCGATTTATTGAATCCCTAATTCTAGGGTTTCCAGTCCCACAGATTGTCTTAGCTACTAATAACAAGGAAAAAGGTAAATTTATCGTTCTTGATGGCAAACAACGCCTACTAACAATTTTACAGTTTTATGGTGACAGTGACACACCTAATAATAGTTTTACTTTAAAAGATTTAGAATTTTTAGATGATCTCAATGGCTGCCAATATCAAGATCTAAAAAATGACTTCAATTTAAATGATTTCTTAGACCAACTGGATAATCAAACTATCCGCACGATTGTTATCCGTAATTGGAAAACGGAGAGTTTCCTCCATAAAATTTTTCTGCGTCTCAATGTGGAAAATACCCCTTTGTCTTCTCAAGAATTAAGACAAGCATTACACCCAGGAGGTTTTATTAATTTTTTAGATGATCGAGCGATCGAAAGTCAAGCATTAAAGAAAATATTTAAATCTTCCTATCCCGATTTCCGGATGCGCGACACTGATATATTATTGCGTTATGTAGCTTTTCATTATTATTTATCTGATTATCGCGGTGATGTTCAGATGCTTCTAGATAAAACCTGTCAAAATTTCAATCAAGAATGGGAAAAACGCTCAGATGAAATTATCAATGTTGTTGATCAATTTGAAAAAGCTGTCCAGACAACGATTAATATTTTTGGAGAGAAAAACTTTTACCGTCTCTGGCTGCCTGAATCGGCAACTTATCGAAGTCAGTTCAATCGAGCAATTTTAGATGTGATGGTTTTTTACTTTTGCGATGATCTAATTAGAGCAGCTGCCGAGAAAAACAAAGAACAGATAGAAAATGCTTTTAAAGAATTATTATCTAACCCTGACAATGAATTTAGGAACTCAGTAGAAAAAACTACTAAAAGTATTAGAGCAACTTACAATCGTTTTCATTTATGGGGTCAAGCTTTATCAAAAGTATTAGATATTAACTTCAATATTCCTCAGATGGAAGATAACCGTATTATTTTTAAGGGGTTAAGATAGTTAGTTTTTTTACTATGCCGAAATCTCTGAGATTTAGACAACTAACCAAAGAATTGAATCGACTAAAAAAACAATTCCTACCTCGTAAATTCAGCGAGATCAATGACTATTCTGAAAGACAATTAGCTTTAACTTTTGCCTATCGAGTTTTTGCTCATGCTGAGATTGAATCTTATCTTGAAGATCGAGTTTGGGATACCGTACTGACAGCAAAAAAAATTTGGGATAATCAAGGTAAAGCTAGTGGAGTTTTGTTATGTGTAATCGCTTTTTCTGGTCAAGAAATGGAAGCTCCTCCCGACACCCTTACTCCTCTTAAAGGTAAGAAAAATCTGCCTGAAGATAAACTAAAAATAACTAAAAAAATTGACATAGCGATTAGATGTTTTAAATCAGTTATCGATCAAAATCATGGGATTAAAGAAACTAACCTATTAAAATTACTCTTACCAATCGGCATCGATAGTGATGACTTAGATAAAGTTTGGTTACTAAATATGGATACTTTTGGAGAAGAACGCGGTGAAATCGCTCATTCTTCGGGAATAAAAACGAAAAAAACGCCTAACCCTGCCGACGAATTAGAGAGAGTTAAACAAATTATTCAAGAATTAGAGAAAGTCGATCAATTGATTACTAACTTGCTCAAGTAATTGCACTCTTAATAAAACTTAAATTGTTAATTATATCAGAAATACAGTATAATAAAAGGCAGACAATAGAGAGCTAATCATCAAAGTGAAACATAGACCAATTGCGATCGATTTATTTGCCGGCTGCGGTGGGATGTCCCTTGGTCTAGAAGCGGCGGGATTTGATATTGCTGTAGCGGTGGAGTTTGATGCAGTCCATTCCTTGGTTCATCATTTTAACTTTCCCTATTGTCAAACTATTTGCCGGGATATAGCCAAAGTAACAAGTAGAGAAATATGGGAATTATTAAAACTAAAAGGCTATGCCACCGATGTTAGTTTAATTGCTGGCGGTCCCCCCTGCCAAGGTTTTTCACTGATTGGTAAACGACAAATAGATGATCCTAGAAATTCTCTTGTATTTGAATATCTGCGGATTGTAGCAGAAATTAAACCCAAGTATTTTATCTTTGAAAATGTCCCCGGCATGGCTACGGGTAAACACAAACAATTTTTAGAGGAGTTAATTTCTGAATTTGAAGCTATTGGCTATACAATTAATCAGCCAATTAAAATCCTTGATGCCAGTGAATACGGGGCCCCACAAAAGCGCAGAAGATTAATCTTAATTGGTAGTCGAAAAGACGTGACGATGGCTAAATATCCCTTAGCCAAGACCGTCGATTTGAACTCAGCCAAAAAATCAGCTTTTACCAGCGTCTATGATGCGATTTCAGATTTAGAATTAATACCGGCTTTTATCGATACTGATTTAGGCATACTCGCATCAAAATTAGATTATAGTGGTAAGAGAAAAAAATATTCAGTGCAGCCAAAAGATATTTTTAAACTTTGCCATCAAAGAACAGTAGATACAAAAATCTATGGACATATAGGCTCAGTTCATACCCAAAGATCAATTGATAGATTTATCGTAACCGAACCGGGTACAGTGGAACCAAAAAGTCGCTTTTTCAAGCTTTCTCCTACTGGTTTATGTAACACTCTCCGGGCTGGAACTAATAGTGACAAAGGGGCCTATACTGCTCCTAGACCCATTCACTATTCTATTCCTCGTTGTATTACTGTACGAGAAGCCGCCAGATTACATACATTCCCCGATTGGTTTCAGTTTCACCGCACAATATGGCATGGTTTTCGTGAGATTGGTAACGCGGTTATTCCGCTATTATCGAAAGAACTTGGCTCTTCTGTGATGGGAGCAATGAATATCAATACCGCTAATCTCAACCGAGTTATTTTAGAAAAAATGCCCGAAGACTTATTGCTATATAATATGTCTCAAGCATCAAATTATTGGGGAATCTCTGACGATGTTATCCCGAAAAGAAAACGAGGTGTCTCTCAGAGGCTGTTCGGTATTTAAATTATACCAATCAAAGAGTATTTCTTTCAGAAGCACCGCGCTATAATTTGCCGTTAATTCAGGTTCCTTCTGGTGAATTATTTGTCATGGGAGATAATCGTAATAATAGCAACGATTCCCATATCTGGGGATTTTTACCAGTCAATAACGTGATTGGCAATGTAGTTTTTCGCTTTTTCCCACTGCATCGCTTTAGCTGGGTTTAATGGTTCTAATCTAACTTCTGACTTCTGTTTTCCGGCAACCTCAAATACCAGGATAAATGTAAAGATTTATTAAAATATAGTGTAGGATACAACGTTTGTGGCGGGGTGGTGTGTATCCTTTTATATTGGGAAATGTGGTAGAGCGTCCCAACCCTGATCGCAAAAACCGCCACAACCGCCACAAACGACTCCCAACTGTATCTGTCTCTTTTAGAACGCCAAATAACCGTGGAGACTTGCTATGACTGCAACACCTGGTCAAAACACACAATCTTCGTCAGCCACTTGCTTGAAAAAACCAGATTTTCGTAAGGAAACTCGCTTAGGATTAGTGCTTTATGGTGGGGTTTCTCTAGCAGTTTATATGAATGGTGTTTGTCGAGAATTTTATAACGCAACAAGGGGTCGGGGAATTTATAAATTAATTAAAGCACTGACAGATTCAGATATTGTTGTTGATATTGTATCGGGAACTTCAGCGGGAGGAATTAATGGAGTTCTCTTGAGCTATGCAGTTGCTAATAGCTACGAAAAAATTGTAGTTGACTTTAAGGAATTTGGAGATATTTGGCGAGAAAGTGGAGATATAAATAAATTACTGCGTCCGATCAAAAAAGAAAATAATCAAAAAGGTGTTAATTCTCTTTTAAACGGCGAGGGATACTATCAGGAAGAACTTTTTAAAGCTTTTGAAAAAGCTGGAAATAACCAACAATCTGCTCCTGATGGAGAATGGTATTCAGAGTTTAACGAATTAGATTTGTTTATCACTGGCACTGATGTTTTAGGAAGAATCTATAAAACCTTTGACAACACTGGAAAAGTCATCGAAATCAAAGATAATCGTTGCGTTTTTCAGCTTAAATATCGAGAAGATCAAGATTTTGGAGATCCTTTTTCTACGACAGATAAAGATACTCAACAAGCCTTAGCTAAACTCTGTCGAATCACCTCTTGTTTTCCCCTGGCTTTTCCCGTAGTACCTGTCGCAATTAAGTCTGATAATAAGGTAGATAACAAACTACAAGAATGGGGAAAACTTCTGAGAAATCGTATCCTTCCGCAAGAACCTCCAAAAGAGGGATATAAAATCTATTTTGTTGATGGGGGAGTTCTAGATAATCGTCCTTTTAGTTATACCACTGAAGCCATTTATTATCGTACAGCAGATCGTCCCGTCAATCGTCAATTATTTTATCTCGATCCCAATCCGGAAAGCTTTGTTGACAGTACCAAATTTAAAGAAATGGAGCAACCTACTGTTTGGGAAGTCATCACAGGTTCTCTAATCAGTTTACCCAGATATGAAAGTATTGGCAAAGATCTGCAACAAATCAAAGATATTAACAACAAAATTCGCAGCTATAATTTATTGTTAAAGAGTGTTGATGAAGAAGTATCTGAACAAACAACAGAAGCCAAAAATCGTTATTGGAGGTGTCGTTTAGTCGGTTTAAGAGATAGTGTTCTCTCCGTAATTTTTGACAATCAATATTTCTTGGGCAAAGAACAAGAACAGGAAGAACTATTAGAAAAAAGTGCCAGTTTATTGACCGAATTTATTAGTAATTCTGGGGAAATTAAAAAGCGAGAGGAAACTTTAAACTCCCTAGCTCAAGATGTTGAAAATCTAGATCTTCAATATGCTATTAGAAAACATGACTTTCTCTTGTCCCAAATTTCCTCTCTGATGTCTGATGCTATTACCAAAGATACAGATGATATTACCAAATATACAGAGTTAAAAAATTTAGCCAATAAAATCACTTGGCTGCTAGAGCTGCTCAAAGTGATTGATCGGTTTGTCAAAGAAGTGATAAAATCCGAACCTGTTCGCCAAAAATTTTATCAACTCATTACAGAAGAGGAAGAGGACAATAATCAAGAATCTGTAAATTTGAAGCGCAAAAAAATCTATGATTATCTATTAACGTTGTTGCGTCTTATCTTAGATAGTCAAGATTTAGCCGATGTTACCGTAGAAAATCTCAAAGAGCTAGATTTTGACAAAATCAATTTTATCCGGGGACAATTACGGAAGAAGGTTAAAGATGTAGCTCTAGATCAAGATTGGGAAGCATTAACTATAACCAAAGGTGAAACCATCTTAGAAAAAATAGAACAAGCTTCTGGGAAGTTGTTAACTGAACAATCGGAGAATGTAGAACCAGCAATTGGCAAATTTGAGAAATTTCAGCTAATTGATCAAGTAATATATCCCTATCAATATTTGTCCGATGTCCAAAACAACAGTCCAATTAAACTTGTTCGTATTTCTCCCAATGATGCTGATAAAGGATTTGGCAAAGATAAGGGACTTGAAGAAAAATTAGCTGGAGATCAATTTCGTGCTTTTGGAGGCTTTTTTAAGAAATCTTGGCGTTCTAATGATATACTTTGGGGACGGTTAGATGGAGTCAACCGTATTGTTGATGGGTTATTAACTTCAGAATCCTTAAAAGCCTTCTCTGGAGTTGTAAGTCGCCAAATTAAACTAGAACAATTCTCAGGAACTCAGGAAGAGAAAATTCAAGAATATGTCAAGCGACTTGTTGATGAATCTTTTCCCACAGAAACACAAACAGAAAAAGATGAGCTAATTCAAGACTTAATTAAACTTGCTCAACCTAATACAACCCTTGCCAAAGCAAAATTAGAAGAATTCCTAAATAAGCTTGTCAATTTAGGACATAGTGCTATTCTTAAGGAAAATTTAGGGAATGTATTTAAAGACGCAATTTCTGAACAATTGGAATGGAATCAACAAAAAATTGACCCAACTCCTGAGTCAAACTACAAATATGTTGGTGGCTATTTTGACAAAGCAGTAACTCCCTTAGCTGCTGCAAAACTTGCTCAACGTTTCCTGGAAGATTTAAAAGGGAAAGAAAAAGAATACTTCCTGGGTGAATATGGAGTTGGTTCAGAAACAATAGTGAAAGATATACCTTCTAATATTCTCAAAAGTTTAGGCACTCGGTCAGCGATAATTTTGAGTTATATCATAGAATCTAGTAAGACTGGTAAACGACTGCTTAGACTTCAATCTTATCAGCTTCTCAAACAAATTCTGAATATATACTATTTCCTGTCCCAAAGAAGTAGTCCAAGCAGCTATAAAACACAAGCCTCTCCCCTCATCTCTGCCTTGAAATCATTGCTTCTTTTTATTATTGGATTTGGAGTAATAGCCTATCTACTAAATGTATTACCAAGATGGGCTGTGTTGACCATTGCAACCTTAGCATTACTCTGGATAATAAAAAGCTTATTGGGACTATTATTCGGGAGAACCTCTAAATAACCCCTGGAAACTGTGCCAAAGAAAAATCAAGGTCCTGTAGGGGTTGCCATGGGGGAGAGAATCTGGTTTAACAGAGAACTGATTATTTATTCTCCGTTTTGTCTTTTGCCTCTTGCATGAGCGCCTCTCCTCACTTACTCACTTACTCACTTACTATCATTTTTATTATTCGGGAACCGTCCACCAAGCGAGAGCAAAAGCTTGTTCTTTTTCGTTAACTTGTTGACGATATTGAACCCGAATTTTATAGTTTCCAGAGATGGGGACAGGACAAAAAATATGCTCTAAACTATCACTATCACTCAGGGAAGCACAGGTGTATTTAGCATTATTATCCTCCTGAGCAGGTAAAAGATAAACATCTAAATTATTCAGGCCGCGATCCTGGAAACTTTCATCGATATCATAGAGATTATTACGATTAGTATCGATTAATTCTACCAAACGATCCCAAGCTAAAGTTATCGAAACAAAACTATTAGCTTTTAAGGGATTCTCTAGGGCATAATCTTGATAACCATTAGCGGTAACTGTAGCGTAATCCCAACCAATAGCAGGAATAGATTCTGCGGCCGACCATTGACCATTACTAAACTGTTGGTAGGCGCGAAAAGTGTTAAGATGTCCCGTCCCCATCTGCATATCTAAAGGAATTTTCGGATCTTTATAAGCATCGGACTCTAACCAAGTTTTTTGGTCTTTAGTTAAGACTGTCCGTCTCATACCTAACCGTAACCCATCCCCCGTATCTTTAATTTTATCGGCAGCATTAAGCATCACTGCCTTCATCACTTGATGATGACGAGAATCGAGACTCCAATGGGGATTTTTTTGATTAATTTGTTGATCGCCGTATTCTTGTAAAAGTGCCACGGATGCCGTAATATGAGGGGCGGCGAAACTGGTGCCACTAACAGTATTTAATTTACCTTTGAGGTCATAAAGCTCTATTTTATTGCCGGGGGCAACTAAATTAATTGACCGCCGCAAACCATCATTAATTTCCCGTTTAATTAAACTGCGACCAATACCCACCGGCAAAGCACTAATATTAGCAAAATCAACTTTAGTAAATTTTCCTTCTCTTTTGGCTGTATAGGCGGTAGTAATGCCGTTAAAATGATCGGTGGGAATGGGAATTCCTCCCTTACCTTGATTACCTGCAATTACATAAAGAACATCATCAACTCGCGATGACCAATCAACACATTGAGTTAATAAAGCTTGACCATCTAATTTTGGTTCCTGTCGCTGATCTCTTTGCAAAGATTCCCCAAAACTAAAGTTAATTGCTCGCACATCACCGCTATTTTGTCGGGCAATATTTTGACTGGTAAGACATTCTTCCGGTTGTCCACCGCGTCGCAAAGAACCCACCGCCCCCGAATATAATCTCGCTTTTGGGGCCACTCCGGGGATTTTTTTATCATCACTGACCATCACCGTTGCCACCATAGCGGCGTGATTATCTAGATAGGTGTTGGGTTTGGCAATTTGATCGCGAAAAAAAACACCAGCTAATTTATAGGGAGGCTGCCAAGCCGCCACTTTATCATAACCGAACTGAGCCGGTCGTCCGATTTCCACTTGACCGATGGCAATTTTTCGCCCTAATAAATTATAGGGTTCCGCCCGCAGGCGATCGGCATAAATTCCCTGTTCACCGATGGAATTAGAAAGAACTAGGGAAGGAAGCAGAATTATCGTTACTACTAACCCGACGACAAACCAAAACCCTCTTTTCATCATCAGCAATCCTGCGGCAGTAAGGTGATACCGATCCATTCTAAGACAGAAATCTCAGAAAATACCCAAATCTCTTTTTTGGCTAGGTGGGATGGTAATAAAAAGCTACTGCCAAGATTAAATAGGTGGCTAGTAATAGGGTTCCATCTAACCAATTGGAACGACCGGTAAAGCTGATTAAATTAGTGACAACCACCGCTACAATTAAAGCCACCACGTTAAAGGGATTAAAATTTAAATCCATCGGCTGCTGCCAAAATTGACCGATAAAAACTAATAAAGGTGCCACGAATAAAGCCACCAATAAACTATCACCCATAGCCACGGAAACCGTTAAATCCATCTGATTTTTTAGGGCTAATTGAGTGACGGTAACTATTCCAGAAACATCGCTAATTAAAGGAATAAAAATCACCCCGATAAAGAGAGGAGTGAGATTAAATCCTTCCATCACCGATTCCACTACATCAACAAATAAATCCGACTCATAGGCTACAGCTACGGTGGAAGTAAGCAGCACAAGTAACCAAATCCAGACTTGAGCTTTTTCTTCCTCACTAACCTGATTGTCGGGGGTATTTTCATTACTTAATCCCACTTCGTAGAGATAGCTATGGGTTTTCAGGGAAAATAATAAAGTTAACCCGTAAACTATTAATAAAACCGTGGCGGTGACTAGGGAAAGACTGAGAATATCGGCAACTTCCACCACGTTAGAAGTATATATTACCAAAGTTGGTAAAGCGATCGCTATTACTGCTAAAGTCATGGAAGAACCATTTACCCGCGCTAAAATCGGTTTAAATTCCTGCTCTTTGTAGCGAATTCCTCCCGTGAGCATTCCCATGCCCATAAATAATAATAAATCGCTGAGAATACTGCCAGTAATACTGGCTTGTACGATGTCCACCAAGCCTTTTTTTAGGGCAATTAAGGCAATAACTAAAGTGGTAGTATTGCCAAAGATAGCATTAACTAATCCTCCCAAAGTTGGCCCGGTTACTACGGCAACTCTTTCCACAGACGTACTTAACCAAATTGACAGGGGAATGATCGATAAAGCGGCAGTAATAAAAATAGCTTGATCTCCCCAATTAAGACGACTAGCGACCACCGATAGGGGAATAAATAATAGGAAAGCAAAGGAGACAATTTTTCTTAAATTCATGGGTTATTAATGGCAATTTCTCCCACCATTCCCGCTTCGGCATGACCCGGAATAGTACAGATTAATTTATACTTACCAGTTTTGAGAGGAACTATCACCCATTCCGCCTGTGCATTAGGTTTTAATTCTAGTTCGTGAATTGCCCCTTTAATCTCCACTTTTCCCGCTTCAACTTTCTGGGTCCAACTAGCATCAGCGAAGTCTTTAGCGGTAAAATAATGTTTAGTAGGACTGGGATTATCGAGGATTAATTTGTATTTTTGTCCGGCAATAAAGTCTAATTGACTAGGAAAGAATTTTAATTCTCCTTGCCCGGAGCCTAGACTAATTTTAACTTCTAGAGGGGCGGATGCAGCGAAGGCGGGAAAAGTCACTAACCAACAACTAATTAAAACTATTACTACTGCCACAAATTTTTGATAGATATCCTGGACAGGGAAGTAGGGATTAGAATTCATTTTGCTCCTGCAGCTTATAGAGAAAATCTGGCGGCTTTGACGATAATTTTAGAACAAGTGGCGATTCTTAGCGGCTCTCTTCCCTTCCATTCCCTCAAAGTCCCTTGGCCACTGTTCAAACCTCGGGACTTCTAGCCACTGTAATTTAAATCGACAAAATTAATCTAAGCTATCGGGAGAATGGGGATAAAGTTGTTCTGCTTCCGGACAATCTTCCGAGACATTAATATCAGGATTCGTCCGCGACACGGAGGCCAGTTTTCTGCTCACCGCACCGATACTTTCTAAACGCACCATTTCTTCCCAAGAACTAATCTCGTCTTCTTCTTCTGTTTCGTAGCGAATGGTGACGAGATCGCTTTCTAGATCGATAATACGAGCATTATCGATCCATCTTTGCTGATCGCGCAAGAAAATGCAGACTTCCTGACCATCCATACAGAATTGATAAATCTTGCGGTGTAACATAAATTGCTCCTAAACAGCTTCTTTTGTTGAATTCAACTAACGGGAAGTGAAAAAATGCCAATCTCAGCAATAGCTCAAGAATTCCCGTGGGTAACACAAAAAGGAGAAAAATTCCGCTAGTAGTGGCAAGAATGGGAAAGGAAAGTCAGGTTTCCAGTTTGGGACTACGTTCTTCAAAGACATCGATTCGATTAATAGACGGCCTCGGCGATCGGTAAAAAATCGCCCTTATAGAGTCATTGTTACATAAATTTTCACTTCATAACAGTATCTGTGGATGGAATCGGGAAATGGGGAGATAGGGAAATTTCCACTAAAACCTCAACACTTAAACCCCCTAACCCCGATGCTGATTTAAAATAGCCATCATCTTTTCGGCCACCGCTGCTGTTTGTTCAAGCATGGCAAAGTGACCACAATCGGATAACTCAATCACGTTGCCGCCAGTTTCAAACAAGGGATGAAAACTGGCCAGATGGTTAACGTACTTAACTTCCATAATCGTATCCTCTTTCCCCGCCAGAAAATAGACCGGCTGCGGGAGACGGGAGACAATCTGGGGTAAAAGATGAACTTCGCTGATAGTGGTGGTTTCCAAAAGTGACCCCAGGGCCGCTTGGTAATCGGCCCGGACAAAATCAATCACTCGCTGTTTGCCCCATTTTTTACTTAGGGTTTGCTTGACCATCATCCGCGAGAATAAAACATCAATCAAGGGAACACGGGGCAACCAAGGCGGTCTTCTCTCTAAAATCTGTCTTCCGGCTTCCCGAAATCGCTCAAATTCCTCCTTTAGATAGATGCCGCCGCCGGCATTCATACAGATTACCCCTTTAATGCGTTCAGGACAGCTATCCGCGGCCCACAAAGCAACACTACCACCGAGGGAATGACCGACTAACCAAGCAGCATCGAGGTTTAAGCGGTTAAGAAGGGTAATAACGTCTTGGGAGTAGGATTCAAGGTTATAACTGCTAGGAGGACTGTTAGAGGTGATTTTTTGGGAGTCGCCAAAGCCCCGGAGATCATAAACTAGACAGGGATAGTCTGGGGAGAGAATATCTACCAAAGGCTGCCAGTAGTGACGACTCAGCAGCCAACCGTGTATAAAGACTAAAACCGGTTTATCCGCTTGGGGCGAAAATAACTCGTAACTGTGGGATACTCCCGATATGTCGATGGTAGGCATATAATCAATCTCAACCTAAGTTAAACCGTTGATAGGGGTTACTAGGGAAACTTCTAGAGAAAAATCGGTGTATTTAGCCTTGTTTATAGAGCAAAATCAGGGAAGCTTAGGATTTTCCCTGATAGCTGATCAATCAATGCTATAGACAATTTCAAAAGCTTCTACTTTAAGTATAAAACACTGGGGATACCTCCCTAAAATAGGATGACAACCCTAGACCAGGATTTATCTATGAAATGCGATCGCTTTTTAACTCTTTCCCTCGTCTTCAGTCTGGGATTAGTTTTTCCCCCCTCTTTACCCGCTCAAAATCCCCCCGCTACCACCTTTCAACCGGGTCCTTGGCAGCCTGTCGCTAGGGTGAATATGAGTCGTCCTGTGGAGATTAAAATCATCAATCAAACCGATATTGACCTCAATTATGACCTATCGGCCAATATTGATTCCTCTCCCCAATTATTATCTCCTGGTACGGAGACAACCCTAAAAGGTTTCGTAATTCCAGCATATATTCTGATTAATCGGGCTAGTGCCGCCTCGGATCCCGATTCCTCTAGTTTAATCTATGCCGTAGAAGTCAATAAAGATAATTTAGTCACGATTACTGTTACCAAAGTTCCGGGGAGTACCCCCGGTTATACCACCTTTAACCTCAATCAACAGGGTGCTATTTATATTTACTAGCTCTAACTTAGGGCGATCAGACCACAATTATATTATCGCGATCGAGATTTATTTGAGATCGATCGACAATTGTAACGTTTTAGTCAATTAACGGTAATTTCCGCCCCAGGAAAGTTAAATTAATAGGGATATAACTCCCAAATTAAGTAGCTGGTTATAATTAAATTAAAAATGGATTTTAGGTTCGATCCCCCCTAGCCCCCCTTGATAAGGGGGGAAGCCGAAGGCGGGGGGATCCCCCTTGATAAGGGGGGTGACGATCCCCCCTTAGTCCCCCCTTAATAAGGGGGGCATCTGATAATTTTTCAAGCCTACCTACTTAGCCTACAAAAGGTTAAAAAATCTCCTACAAACCTAGCGAGGACAAACATGAATACAATCACTAATTTTTTAGCTAGTGCTATTGTCGGTGGTTGGATTATGACCATGGCAGTTTTTGCTATCCAAAATATCCAACCAGTTTCTTTAAAGTTTCTACAATTTGAGTCAATTAAAGTACCCATCGGCATTTTATTGGCTTTTTCTTTGGGAATGGGATTTTTTATGGCCGCAGTTATTCCCGCTTTTTTCAGAAAGTCGAAAAAATCTCCTCGCAGTCGCTTTTCTCCCCCAGAATCGGGGTTAGACGAGTTTGATTTTTAAATAGGGTCTGCTGAAAAAGTTTTTCCTGGGGGTAGGGTGTGGGGTGTGGGGTGTAGGGTTTTACCGATTTTCAGGGGGTCAATTACCTAATTTTCAGGGAAAAAGTGCCTAAATTTCCCCCCCGATCACCCCAAGGTCTGGCACTTTTTGATGGGAAAAAAGTCTAAAATTCTTATCCAACAAGGTTTTTAGATTTATTCAGCACACCCTAAATAGTCTTTTGACTGGCTAATTTATCGGTTCTCTTAGGGTTTGGTGGGTAAAATGTGTTCTAAGATACAGTCTTGCCAGCGAGCGACTGGAACGAACCACAAAGACACAAAGGACACAAAGATCGATCGGTCTTATATAAGTTAAACTGGTCGCAACGCGCTCGCTACGCGAGATCACACCAAGAACAAGAGAGCCATTTATCGGCAGCATCCCGGGTGTATATTGTAGGAGCTAATTGCATTTTGTACTTTAAACAACATTATAATTTTTGATAGCTGTTCTGACTCTCTCATGAATAGAAGCAAATAAACTTCCTTGCCATAAATAATTAAATTTATTTTCTGTGATTAGATTGAGACAATTTAAAATTCGCTTTTCCCAGTCTTTTTGATTGTAAGTATCTTTTCCCCAAGCTTGATATAATTCTCCCTCACTAATGCCACCTAATTTATGAGATAATCGATTTCTATGATTACGCAATTCTGCAGAACCCCAATCCTTTAGATCGACATTAATAGACAACTCAATTACTCGTTGTTGATTGCGACTGTCTAATAATATGTCAGTTTTATTTGTCCCATTAACAAACAATATGCTCAAATCAGGATACTTAGTTAAGACCGAAGATTTTAAAGATGAATAAGTATATTCAGAATTAACCATATAGTCTTTAAATTCATGTTTTAAACACTCATAAATTAAGCCTTCTACCGCTCGGAAACTATGAAGCATAGCCTCGGTTGTATTTTTTTGTTTTAGTCTAACTACTGCGGTATAAGCTTGTTCGTAGGCCATCCACCAATATTGTTGATGCTGCTCTTTTTGTTGATTATTGAAACTAAAAGAAGCGGACTGAAAAAAATCTTCAAATTGTCCTTGATTCCAGCTTACTCCAGATTTAATTAGAGCATAAGTTTCTTTCCATTTTTGTTTATTTTGTTCATAGTAAGGTTTAACTAAGTTCTGAAGACCAGCATAATCATAGCGTTCTAATAATTGTAGGGCTTGTTGTCGAGTGCGATCCCAAAGATAGTTAGTCCCTAAAAAAGGCCCTGTGTAATCTGAAGAAATGCCCTTTTGATTGTCATGAGGAGTGGGAATAAATTCATAGAATTTAATATCGTTTCCATAAAGACTCAATCCCGAAATTCTCGACGCTTCTGAAGCTTGCCCCACCCCACCTTTTAAGCACAATAAAATGGGTTGATCGGGTTGAGGTTCTATATTTTCTTTCCATACTTGTTGCCACCAACGGAACATTTTCTCGAAGTTAGAAGGGTTTTCATCATTTCTACCTATATAGAGAATATTTACTACCAAATCAGAATTTAATTTATTTAGCCAATACTTAATTAATTCTCCTGAGTAAAGAGTATCTTTTTCTCTTTCTTTTACTGTTTCATTTTGATCAGTTACTACTAAATAAACTTTTTCGAGATCATTGATTTTATCTTCCAAAAGTTTACCCAGAATGACTGGTTTTACTTGATCGCCATAATATTCAATGTTTTCCCAAAGGTATTGGGATATTTCTCGAAAAGATGATTTTTCGGTCAGAGCTAAATCAGACACTACTTCTATCTGTTCTCCGAGAATATCACCTTTCATGCGATCATCGCCAATATTATACCAGTCACCAGTGGTGACTTGAAACATTAAATCTCTGGTTCCGATCGTTGCAACTAAAATTGATTTCATGAGATTATAAAGGGAATATTTGAGCAAAATTTTGAGGACTTGTATTACTTCTTAATTGTTTGATAAACTCTTGACGGGGATTCAGATTAGCACCGAATACAGTAACTATCTGGTAATCTCCTAAATCAGCAATCCACACGGGAGATGGTTTAGCTCCACCACTGACTTTACCACAGAGATTACCATCATATTCTCTTTGACCATTTTTACCGGTAATTTTCAAAGTATCACTGTGAAGAATTGCTAAAGCATGGGGTTTACCTCTTTGTTCATTTCCTGCACAGACAAAAATTTGACAATTACTATCGGCTGCATCAATCCAATTACTTTGAGAAACTTGACCAGCTATCCTTAAATTATTAGAGTTTATATTAGTGCCAGTAACTTGATTTAAAGATTTATAAAAATCTCGCAATCTTTGCTGAAATTGTTGTTTAAACCCCTTCACATTATTGGGCATTGCCCAAAAATCTTCTTCACTGTCAATATAAAATGTAGAACCACGAAACCATGGGGCGCTTTCACGACTTTTGCGAGAATAATTAGGTCTTCTCGCACCTTGACCAATACCACCCATATTAGCTAAAAACCAAGTCAAATATTTAGCTAATTTTTTGACAGCTTCTTGTTTATCTTTTGGAGTTTCGGAAGACAAAGATAAGACTAAAGTTCCCTGCTGTTCACCACAGGGGTCATTTTTACCCTGAGGATTGGGTCGGGGTTCTTTTTGGGTAACTTTACCCTCAAGAATATTCACTTGCAGATAACCGTATTTTTTAGGATTAATACCTCCAAATAATTCAGCTTCAATATTTTGAACTTCGTTAATAGGTAAAACTCCAGATGCAAAAACACGAAACCAGTATCGCATCATCGATTTAAAGGCTGTCGGACGAACTTCTGCAACGGGTGCGCTCCGCATTTGCCATTCATTGCGTCGCTCATTCCATTGGGTAAATCGTTGATAACCATGAATTAATTGACCTTCTAGCTCAAAATCCAATCGATAAAATTCCGATTCTAATCTTGGGCTTTTTCCAGATAAGATCAATTGTCCATAACCTGTATTGACTTGTGAACCTATGCCAAGCTGTAAACCTTTTTTCAGCCATTGTTTTACCTTTTCAAGTATCTTTTCATCTTGACAGTTACTAGCTAGACGTAAACGTAAACCAATTAAAAAAGTTGATTCTTTGAGAGAGAAAAAAGGATTAGGGTTAGGAGAATATTCTAGAGAATCATCTTTCCATGACCAAATATTATTAGCCATGTCCATTTCTAACCCCCCGTTCTTAGAAGGTAAAGGATAGGCATCGAAAAAGACAACTTTACCCGTTTTATTTTTTTCCTCTTTGGCGTTTATATCACCGAAATAGGGGGCGATTTCTTTTTCCGCGTCTTTCCATTCCAGATTATTTTCCGCCATGATTTCTCGGATGGCTTGGTTTCTGGCAACACCCCGCAATGTACTGGATGGAATATAGGGCATTCCGAGGGCATCAAAGGCAGGTAAAAGAATACTTTCCGGTCCACGATGACCACCGACACGAATACGCCAAGTGGATTTGACTTGAAAAGCGATTCCGTCTTTCGCTAACAGTTGGGTACGTTGATTGAGTTGCTCAAGACGCTGAGTATAGTTAGCATTTTCTTGGGCTGTTTGCAGAATTTGGGTTTTAGTCGCATCTTTGTGTGGATAGTCGGCAGCACGCATCCAACGGAGATATTCGACAAAACTGGCTGATTGGTCGGGTTGAGGTTCGTTTTCGGGGTCTAACCACGGTGAGGGTGGAGGAGGATTGTTATTGCCGCCACCGCCGTTATTATTACCGCCGCCACCCCTAGGAGGCTGTCTGGAGGGTTGGTTGTTATTTGTGGGTTTTATAGCTTGATTTTTTAGGGTGGGTTTTTGAGGGCGATTAGGACGTTGTAAGGGGCTATGGGACATAATAATTATAATTTCCTTTCTAGTTCAATGAATTATAAAAACTGTGGTGACAATTTACCTGAGTTAGTCCCCACTTTCCACATCGGAATAGATGGCATTAGCCCAGAAGCTAAATTCTTGGGCGATTTCCAAGCCTAAACCCGTTAGTCCTAGATAATCATCAGTGGAAAGTTTTTTTAATGTGTCTAATCCTTGTGGGTTGGCTATATTCCGGTTGTTCGAGATTTCTTCAAGACACTCAAAGTATATTTTAACAACTTCTCGCTTGCCTTCTTTGTCTTTACTAATAGCAGTTTCTTCGGCTTTTAGGCGCATCATTCCCCAAGTAGAAAGATAGGTATAAAGTTCAATAGCTTGATTTTTTTGTTCTTTGCGGCGACTATTATCAGCAGTGGCTGAGGACAATTTTTGCAAGGCAGTGAATACGGGATTGCTAATCGTTCTAGGGTCGAATGTCATGGTTATTTTGGCTCCAAAAGTTAAAAAATATTACCTGACCAAAGGGCATCAAGAGAGATAACAATATCGGGAAATGCAGCAGCAGATAAGGTTCCTGTACTAAATTTTTCTTGATATTGATAATCAGAATTTATCGGTTGACGGAAAACATAAATCTCTCGATTTTTGATGGCAACTACCCAATATTCTGCAATACCAGCTTGGGCATAGATGTGTTTTTTTTCGGTTAAGTCTTTACTGAGAGTTGAGTCGGAAATTTCGATTAACCAAAAAATTTCATCGGCATAGGGATGATGATCTCGATAGCGAGAACGAGGGGGAAAAACTACAGCGATATCGGGTTCAGGTTCTGAGTTTTCTAAGGTAATGGGTCCAACTTCTCTTACCCATGCTTTATCCTTGAGACGTTGACGGAGAAAGTTGGCTAATCCTTCTCCACTGTCTTTATGTAAAGGGCCTTCTGGACTCATTTCGAGAATATCTCCATTCAGTAATTCTACACGCCGATCGATTAAAATTCCCGCCGCAATCATGCGATGATAATCGACCACTGACCATTTAGCTAAGGCAAGATTAGCTGTCATAAATTACCTCTACCATTGTTGCACAAAACCACGTCCTAAACTTTCCTGTCCGCCGATTTGTAGAATGTCATTATCTGCTAATAACTGTTTAAAATCAGCTTGGGATTGTTGTCTGGTTCCATTAGCTTGAGAGGTAATACCCCAAGGAAAATACATTAAGGTGTCGGGGGGAATAGCTTCTTCATAACGAAATCCTCCATCGACGGATTTATGCTCATCTAATTTAATTTTAACTTGTCTCCATAAACTCATTTGAATTAGAGTCGTGCAATGCTGATCGGGTAATACTAAGACTTTATTAATGCCACTGCTGACAGAGTTTTTGGGAATAAAACTTTGCCAATTTGACCAGTCTTTTAGATCATCGACCTTGAGAATGGCATCCTTGAGATAGACGTTGGTGTTGGCCTTTTTAAAACTACAGCTATATTCGGGGGGAATTGTCAGACTAGGATTAGTTAATCTTGTCCAACGACGAAGAAGTAAAGGAGAAGTGATCCAGACGACACCGTGACTAAGGGAAGGGACGGGCAACCAGAGAATCGAACCATCTCCTATCCAGATGTCTCCCTGTTCCAAGTTTTCTGCACCTTTATCGATTTCATTACCGAATAACTTAAATTTTAGGTTTTCTTCGGTAGCTAAAGAACGGATTTTCCCGCGAATTGTACTGGAGGGAATATAGGGTAAAGTGGTATGGGATTCACGAGCAATACCCACTAGATTCCCCTCTTGAGTGGTTCCTCCGGTATGTAGGGGAGAAAGTAGATAAAAGTGGATTAAGTTCATGATTAATTATTCTCCTTTATAGTTGATCCAAAGTAATTCTGAGTAGCCTAATTTGCCCCTATTCGCTTGTCCAAAAACAGCGATCAAATTTGATCCAAAGTAATTCTGAGTAGCCTAA
Source organism: Microcystis sp. CS-574 (assembly GCF_028329095.1). NCBI lineage: Bacteria > Bacillati > Cyanobacteriota > Cyanophyceae > Chroococcales > Microcystaceae > Microcystis > Microcystis sp. CS-574. The sequence continues at coordinate 10,427 of NZ_JAQMSY010000228.1, read as the reverse complement.
TTTGCGCCAGCGTTGGTGATATTCGGGACTATCGGGCTGCTCTTGAAATAGGCGATCGGGTTGATTTAAATAGTATTGACTACCGGCGGGGGCCGCGAAGACTTGGGGAGCGGGAATGCTAGTATTTTCTTTTGATTGAATGCGGCAACTGATCGGGATAGCTCGATCGGTTGCGACACTGACTAGATTGCCCGGTTTCTGATTACTATTAACAGTATGGGCGAGTTTCCATTCCCAGGGCCAAGAGCGACAAATGGCTTGATTATTATCGTGACGGCGTTCAAAAATACCGGGGGTAACGAGATAAGCGATCGCTTTATTTATTTGTTTAAAGTTCTCCTCGGATTGTTGTTTTAATTCTTGCCATTGTTGACCTAAATTATCGCATTTTTCCAGTATAACTCGGTGTCCTTCTCCTCCTAACCGCAAAGTTGTGGGAGTGGGAATATTAACATCAATTCCGATCGCTATACTCCAACCGGGTAGCATTCGGATCGCTTTTTCCACAAAGTATCCATCGGCATCTTTTACCCGTTTGCTTCCCGGTTTTATGGCGTTATGGGAACGAATTTCTTCTCGCCAGGGTTTATCTTCTCCTTCGTGCTTGACTAACCATTGAGAGGGATCGATCGCTCCTGTTTTTAAATAATCGAGAATAACTTCAAAAGGTAAATACTGACGATATTTACTTTGGTTCTCTTCTTCCGCTTGATTTTCTCGATTTTGGCAATTTTTGTTAGGTTTAGCCTTAGCTAAGGGGGCAGGTTTCGATCGATCCCAAAATATATGCTTTTCTGAAATCGTTAAATTATCACTCCAAGAAATAGGAATTAATGGGTCAGAATTGGCGAATCCTAAAGGACGGGGTAGATATAAAGTATCTCCAGCAAAAGATAGGAATGGACCAGTGATTTTAAAATAACTATTTTTAGAGCGATCTAGTAAAGCACTTAAAGCACCGGCGATCGTGTGACCGTTGGGGGGAAATGTACTTCCGGCCCAGGCTCTTTCTCCGGGGCTAAAGGGTTTGGCATCGCGTAGGAGAAGAACATCTAGGGGAGTGATTGTGTACCAATACATTAAATGGAACCTCCGATCTTAATCTCTCTTTTTCGAGTCATAAAAGCCGCTAGTTTAAGCCAATTGTTGATAGCTTCATTGAGAACTTTTGGTGTGTTTTCTGTAGTTTGCCAAAGGCTATCTAGAAAGTTGGCAAGTTCTTTTTGAATCTTCTCTGTTTGTTTTTCTGATAAGTTCTCCCGACGGCTACAGAAGGCTTTTGTCCAGGGGAAAATCGCTTCTTGTACTGGTGCGGGATGTTGTTCCCAAATTGTCGCAGCTTGTTCAAAGATACTGGCATCTAAATTCAATTCTAAGAGTTTTTGCCATTGATAAAAAACATCAAACTTAGCCGTAGATTTTAGGACGTTACCGTTACCGTAGAGAACGCGCACTTGTACAGCATCTTTTTTGACTTTTTTGCCGTCAAAGCCTTTATAGGCGTGTTCCTTGGCTTTTTTCTCGGCTTCCCAGAGATTTTCTAGGGCGATAGCAAGGGGTACGGAATGATGAGCAATGACAATACCGAAACTGATAGTCGCCCGCTTTCCCATGGTAAATAGGGGACGTTTGGAGAGATTTTCGGGAGTTTTTTCGCCTTTCCATTGCCAATAGTCACCGGCGTTCTTAAATTCCCCATGGGGGTCTTTTTCTCCCTTAAAACATTGCTGGATATCCCATAACCATTTATCCCATTCCCAGAGATTAGTATAGGCGAGAACATCATCACCGCCACCATAGATTAAGCGTCCTGCATAGCGTTGTTCGGTGAGGTAGGGAACGAGTTGATTAGAGAAGTCTAAAAGGGCGCGACTGAGGGCGCTATGGGTAGATGGTCCCATGCGTTTATTGAGGGTGACAAAATCGCCAAAAGCTTTTTGTACTTCTTTTTCTAGGGTATCGGTTTCGGTCGGGGGATGATCGGCGTATTGATGAAGTGACTTAGGGATATATTCTCGATAGGGTTTCATTTTTTGGCCTTTTAACCATTCCCCCATTCCGTCACCATCTCCTGCGGCGATAACATACCAATCAGCCGGGTTATTGTGGGGATAGTTTTGGTCAATTAATTGGCTTAATTGATGGCGATAATTAGCCATTTCTTCATCGGTAATCTCTAGTTCTTCTACTAACCATCCCGCATTGAGAAATCGAGGGTGATAACGTTTATATTCTGGTTCGATGTGATCGTCAATGTAGGGGATTCCCCAGGGTTGGGTAAGTGCCGGGGGAATCTTTTTCCCGTCTTCTCTTAACCTACGCGAGATGGTGCGACAAGCGTGATGAAAATGGTCGAGATCACCGCCTGTTTTGAGATAACCGGCGACTCCCACGGTTAAATCGGGATAAGCGGCATCTAGACGCTCTTGGTCGCTATTTTTTAAGAGTTTTGGCAGGATTAGGTGTAATCCGCGTTTAACGGTTTCGGTGGCGTTGAGTTGTTCGATCCCATCGAATAATCCGGCATTTCGTTGCCAATATTCTTTGCTTGCTTTTTCGCTAATCCAATCGTTGTTACTATCGGGATGGACGACGGGGCCAAGTCCAGAAATGGTGGAACGGGGGCCGAAAGCGGTGGGAATCTGCCAATCGCGGGCATTTTTGACGGCAGCAAGGGCGGAACGGTTTTGATCGAAAGCACTACTCCACCAAGAACCAACATTAGAACTAAAGGGATGTTTTTTCCATTTCTCAAGGCGTAGTTTTCCAGCTTTTTGCAGAAATTCCTGCTCTTTTTCTAAGAATAGAGCTTTTTTATCGTAGAGATTATAAAGTTCGTTTTGTTTATCTCGCCAGCTTTGCGCTTTTTCTGGGTCTTCGGCTTGATTTTCGGCACTATTTTCGTTTTCTTGGTAAATTTCGCTACTGGTGAGGAGTTGGTCTTCTCTACCGATGGGGACTCCCACATAATAGGTTTGCCATTGGGCATTTAACCAACTGTCCCAGGTACGACTATTTTCTTTTAATTTGGGCATCCAGTGACGTTCTCCCAATTCCTCGAAAACTTGCCGACTAATTTCTTTCCATTCTTTTAATAAACTAGATTTAGCGGTTTGCATGGCCGCTGCCACCTTATCTTTGGGCAAGACGAGGATAATAATGTTGGGAAATCCGGCGGTTAGTAATTGTCGATCGCTCGGTGGGTCGATCCAGGGTTTAAAATCGGGATATTTCTCTAGTAACCATCGATCGATTAAGGGTTGTGCGTAGAGAGAGGGATAGATCAAACTATCGGGGCCGTATTGTTGGGCCAGTTGCCAGCAGACTTGAGCAGATAGATAGTGCAGAATCCAAGAACCTGCCCAAAAATCGCGCATTTTGCGGCTGGCTTTGATTAGTTCTTGCACAGGGGAAAAGGTGAAACTAACGAGATAAGCGTGGGATAATTGTTTTCCTGTCGGCCATTTATTGACCACATCCTCGGAGGTGAGATCATATCCCGCTAGGGCCCCGGCGATGGCCGCCGTTAAACTGGCATGACTCCAGATCGATCCGTCCGGTATTCTGGTTTCGGCGGGCATTAAAAGCAGATTTTCGTCATCGAGTAATTTCGTCGCCGCTTGGGGAAGACAGCGCCATAACCACCAAAATAGTTCTTTAGCTTCGTTTTCTGAGATTCCTGTGCGTAATCTGGCGGGAATTTGGTTAAATAGTTGGTTTTCCTGTTCTTTTAAGTAATCTGTGCGGTTAGAAGCGATTTTCTTATGGGTTGTGTCGGCTAATTTGAGATCTAAGGGTTCTCCGGAGAGGAGGTGACGCAATTCTAGACCTGTTTCTCGATCGTAGTTAACGAATTGGGTTAAACTACCGATCGCCGATCGATCGCTGGCTGAGGTGATATAGTCAGCTAGTTTGATTTGTTTGAGAATTTTTTTAGTCGATTCTTCGGGGTTATGTTTTCCCCACAACTTCATTACTTCTAAATCTCTCCAGAAGCTGTTATCACCGCGTCCTGAGTTGCTATGTAGGGCCTTGAAGACGGGATCGTGTAGTAGTCCCCAGATTTTCGCTTGCCAGTATCCTAGGGCCATAAACGCCTCAATTCCTTGCTGACCGATGTTCTCAGTATATCAATATGCCTTAGGAACCTCTAGAGATAACACGATATTTTGAAGATTTTTTCTAAAAAGCTTCAAAAGCTGATCCTGTCTAAGTTTCTGGTGGTATGAATTTTTTACTATGATTATCGTCTGTTGGGGGAGAATATCGATCGACCAACATTTGCGCCGATCGCCGGTGTTTTTCCGCCATTTCTGGGGGAGAGAGAATCTGGGCCTGTTCGAGATAGCGCTGTACCCACCAGAGAAATTCTTCCAGGGAACGGGACGGGAGAGCGATGTGGTAATCGATCGAGTTAAGGATTTTCGTCTGCGGGTCGATCTGGGGATTTGTCAACTGCTGCCGGGGGTGACGTGCTTCTCCCTCCCGGATAAAGTAACTCACAGGATGAAAAAAGCGAACTTTAACGGTAATTAGGGTTAATTGTGCCGCTAATTCCAATTTTTGCGCTGCTAAATCCCCCAAATTCAAGCCCCAGCCATTTTTAATCAGTTTGTGGGCATTATTGAGGCTGTGGCGCTGTTCTTCGAGGGAGCGAGAGGGTTCTGGGAGGATTCGACAATGACCGGCGAAACGATTGAGGCGGCCGATGGCCAGACAGCCATCGGGATAGGTTTCATAGAGGAGATACCAGCCAATGTCACGGTAAATTAACTGGAGGGGATAAATCGGGAAGGGCCCGGTAAATTTCTTTTGATAGGGATCGATCGGTCGGGCGATCTCGATTACCTCTCCCCGGACAATGGCCTGTTCTAGGGTGTCGATTTTCTCGTATAAAGTTTGGCGATATTTTCCCCGTTCCATCATCTCTTCTGGATCGGTATAGTTGATCGGTCGATCGAGTTGTTCCCAGACGGGATAGAGAAAGTCAGCCCGGGAGCCGAGTGTAAACCCTTGAAGACGGCGATCGAGTTGGTGATAGACCTGACGGATTCTCGGATCACCCTGATAGAGGGCCCGGGAGCGGAGTGCATCAAAGGCGATTTTAAGTTCGTCGGGACTCATAACGCCGGTGCCGAGATAATACCCCCAGCGATAGATGTGGCGATCGAGAATTTTGTAATCCCGTAGGGTCGTTATGTCTTTTCTCAGGGTGGCAATGGAGGGATATTCCGCAGGCCAACCGAGGGCGAGGGTGGCGGCGAGTTCTCTCACCCGTTCCTGTACTTCCGTTAATGCGTTGTGATCTTTCCCCGAATGGTAATTTTCCGAGGGATCGAGGGTTTGATAACCGACTCCGGGGTGTCGGACGAGGGTGGCGATCAGGAGCATAAGTCGCTGGAACTCGCGACTATCTCGTTCACGCAGTGTTCTTTCCCTAGGGGATTTGGGGTGCTGAGTCATACAGATGCAATCGGTTCAGTCAAGGGGAAAGCCGATATAAATTTACTTCACTCCGAGGGCTAGAAAATCCGATCAGGACTGGAAAAATTAGCCGCTCGATCGAGGGGTTAAATTATTGGCTTTTTAGGGTATCATCGACTAGCGACGGATAGGGGTGGGAGCAGATAACCTCGGTTTCCGGTAAAATCCCTCGATCTACCACAGGATAAGGGTTTTGTGGTTTATGGGGTTGACGGTGCGACCGTATCTAGCTATAATTAACTTATCCGTCGCAACTGGCTTCCGAACCCCAATCCTGTTCGGACGTTTGCCTACCGGCTCTCTCTACTCGCTAGAGAAATTAATTGAATGGAAACGATTTTAAAGGTTGCGTCAGGAATTTGTACCATTTCAATCATTTCTCTCTACTCGCTAGAGAAATTAATTGAATGGAAACTCATGAATGTCGTCAATGTGCCATTCTACTCCTAATGTCCCCTCTCTACTCGCTAGAGAAATTAATTGAATGGAAACCATAAATTCCCCTCGAAATCAGGACAAAAGTAGATAAAAGACTCTCTACTCGCTAGAGAAATTAATTGAATGGAAACATTCCGCCGCGCTATAGCGATCTGATATTCGTATTCCCTCTCTCTACTCGCTAGAGAAATTAATTGAATGGAAACAGCAAAGAATCCACCTTATCCGAATCTAAATAGCGGAAACTCTCTACTCGCTAGAGAAATTAATTGAATGGAAACATGATCGTAAAATTTACCGACTGCCCTGACAGTGTCTCTCTACTCGCTAGAGAAATTAATTGAATGGAAACTGAATGGGCTGATCAGTGGGGATTGATAAATATTTCTCGGCCAGATTGCTCTGGGAATACTAATAGTGTCTATGGGAATTTGATCAGCAAGGGATTTAAAAAGCTAAAAATATCTTTCACTCCTTACGATCTCCGGCACTCTTGGGCGCGGCGATATTTTGATTTCGGCATGGATGTTACCATGTCCTCTAAAATGCTCGGCCATAGTACGAAAATTCACACAGAAATTTATCGCCATTGGATAGATCGAGATTCTTTTAATCGAATCTACCAGCAACTTATTACTCATCCTGATCGCCCTTTACCACCATGCTAAAAGCTAAATATTGGTTCACTTCTGTTTTATTATCAATTATTCTTAATTTAATGTCTTTTATCGCTTACTACATAAGCCAAGCTTTAATGGTAGTATTCGATCCATCTAAAGAATGGATTTTATATTATTTTTCCTCTTTAATCGCGACTTTATTTGTAAATTTTACAATACTCTGTTATTTTCACCTTTGGCTAAGAGAGAGAAAAATTAAAATAAATCTTGATTGGCAAAGCGTGAAAAGTGCTTTATTGACCACTTTAATACTTTTTATCTATTACAATACAATCATTTTAATTAATTTTTATTCTAAATATTTTATAAATGTAGATATTATGGCGATGTATCATCGCTTAACACCGATCATGATTATCTATTTTCTTGTTTTTTTTAGCTTTTTCTATTTTCTTTTTGACAATTTTAAATTAACCAGAAAATAAAACAGCAGAGGCAAATTACATGATTAAAAGAGTGCAACAATTTTTAGACTCTGGCGATAGTGATAGAGCTAGAGAAGAAATTGATAAAGTTTTCGGCAATCCGAGAAGGATGAATAGTTACGCCAAAGAATTTGCCGCTCTGTTGGCACTGGGATCGATCAACTCTCTACTCGCTAGAGAAATTAATTGAATGGAAACCCGCTTTAAATTTTGGATTGAAATTTTGTGTTTATCTCTCTACTTGCGCTTAGACATTAGCTGAATCTCCCCCAATCCCTTTCCTGTTGACCCTTGCAAAAGTGCCTCATCTCAACAGACGATTTAAATGCGCGGGCAGCTTATTCTATATGGTAATGTTTAATTGTATTCCCACAAAAGTTGCTTATGTCCTTACCTGAACTCCCTCTTCATCTTCAATTAACCCAAATGGTTTCGGGTTACTGGCTATCTCAGGCCATCTATGCTGCGGCTAAATTAAGTCTAGCCGAGCATTTAAGCAAAGGAACGAAATCCTGTCAAGAATTGGCCTCCCTAACTGAGACTAATCCTGCTGCTTTATACCGACTGATGAGAGCATTAGCTAGTGTGGGAATTTTTCAAGAAACTGAATCTCAACAGTTTATACTAACTCCCTTAGCCGAACATTTATCTAGTGACCATCCCCGGTCAGTAAAAGCGACAGCGATTATGTTAGGAGAAGCCCCCCATTATCAAGCCTGGGGAAATGTGTTACATAGTATTAAAACGGGACAACCATCCTTTGATGATGTCTTTGGGATGGGAGTCTTTGAATATTTTCAAACTCATCCGCTAGATGCCGAGATTTTTGAACAGTCGATGAATAGTTTTTCTTTTTCGGAGGAGAAGGCTATTTTAGCTGTGTATAATTTCTCGGAATTTCAAACCCTAGTAGATGTAGGTGGGGGATACGGTGAGATGTTGGGGACAATCTTAGAGCAATATCCCCACCTCAAAGGGATTCTTTTTGATGAAGAATATGTAATTTCCCATTGTCAACCGACTTTAGAAAAACACGGGATTCTCCATCGTTGTCAAACCGTTGGCGGTAATTTTTTTGAATCCGTACCATCGGGAGGAGATGGCTATTTATTAAAACATATTATTCATGATTGGGATGATCGACGAGCGATTGCTATTTTGAAAAACTGTTGTCAAGCTTTAGATAGCGATGGGAAAGTTTTGGTCTTGGAAATGGTTGTTCCTGCGGGTAATAATCCTTCGGCCGCTAAAATGTTAGACCTAAATATGTTAGTTATGTGTCCGGGAGGTAAGGAAAGAACCGCAGAGGAATTTGAGGAATTGTTGAGTCAAGCGGGATTAAAATTAAATCGAATTATTCCAACTCAAGAGGATATTTGTATTATTGAATGCGTTAAAAAATAATAGAATAGAAAAAGGGTTTCTTCAAAAAACCCTTTTTCTATTGTTTAGATATAAGTAGCCCAAGATTTTGCCCAGGCGAGAATTTCATGAACTCGATCGAGGGTTGAAGATTCACAGTAGAGACGCAAAACCGGTTCTGTACCACTAAAGCGAATTAACAACCAACTGCCATCTTCTAAACGGAATTTATAACCGTCTATAGGATTACAATCAGTCACTTGTTTACCGGCAATTTCCCTTAAGGGTTCCTGATCCAAAGCAGTAATTAACTGATCGCGAGCTTCCATATTAGCTAGGGGTAAATCAATGCGATCATACTGAGAATAAAAACCAGTTTTATCCTGTAATTGCGCGTAAAGATCGCTTAAATCTTGGCCCGATTCTACCACTGCTTCCAAAACGTATAAAGCTGATAATAAAGCATCCCGTTCGGGAATGTGAGTACCATAACCGACACCTCCCGACTCTTCCCCACCAATTAACACAGGAGTGGTCAACATTCGATCGGCGATATACTTATAACCGATCGGGGTTTCAAAGACCGATAAACCGTATAAACTGGCTAATTTGGGGATTAAATCGGAACCGCTCACCGTTTTCACAATTTCCCCTCTCATTCCCTTTTTGCCGGCTAAATGCTCGATTAAAATCGGGATGAGATTTTGGGTGCTTAAAAAATTCCCCTGACCATCGATCGCCGCCACTCGATCGCTATCCCCATCGAAGACCAAACCTACTCGCAAAGGGGCTAAATTTGCGCTGTGAGCCAGTTTATCGATGATTTCCGTCAAATTTCTCGGTAAAGGTTCCGGAGAGCCGCCACCGAACAAAGGATCGCGATTGCCGCGTAATTCCGTGATCCCCACCCCCAAAAGACGCTCTAAACCGGTAGCCGCCGCACCGTGCATGACATCGGAATAAACTTTTAGTTGTCCCGATTCGATCGCTTCAGCAATAGCGGCAATATTAACTTTTTGGCGTAAACCCTGACAATAACCTGACCAGGGTTCAAAAGTGCTTAATTTACCTGCATTGGCCTTAAATTGTGGCGGATTAGACAATAAAGCTTCAATTTGTTGGGTAATTTCCGGCGAGACAGAACCACCAAAATAACCTTTAACCTTCAAACCGAGATATTTAGCTGGGTTATGACTGGCGGTTAACACGATCGCACCGAGAGCATTTTCTGAGCGAGCTGCCCAACTAAAAGCGGGAGTGGGAGCGTAGGATTGGGAGAGAAGCACATCAAAACCTGCTTTTTGCAGCGATTCCGCCGCAGTTTGAGCAAAATCCTCCGCCATAAACCGCCGATCATAGCCGACGATCATCGTCCGCGAACCCGTGATCTGACCATAATTATCGGCTAAAACCTGAGCCGCCAAGGGAGCGAGCAGAGCAACTCGATCGAAAGTAAAATCGGCGGCGATAATCCCGCGCCAGCCATCGGTTCCAAATTTAATCGGGTTCACGGTGGTCATGATTTACCCCTAAATATCCATTTTTTCAATACTGTAACCCGCTCCGTACTCTCTGGACACTCATTTTTCCCGATCATCGGTTTTTGCCGCCGGATCGAGCGCACCGGCTTCACTGATTAATAATTTTTCCATTAACATTTGTAACTTCATCCGTTCTATATAGGGCCATCCCCCGGTTTCCTCGATATCCCGGAGTAATCCGTATAAATCCTTACGCGTATTGGGTAAAGATGGCTCGAACATCTGCTCGCGAATTTGCCGATGTAAATTTTCTAAAGTTCGCAGCAACCTTAACAAACCGTTACAATCTCCCTGCTGTTCTTCGGCGATCGCTGTCACTGTCGTTACAAGGGAATGTAGTTGGCTATCTAATTGGCTATTATCTCTAGGTAATCGGCTATTCATCGGAATTTCTGCATCTGAAAACAGTCACACCAATCATATCAGTCATCAGCTATCAGTTACTTAGAGCCTCCTGACTTGAAAGAGGGTGTGGGGAAGTGGGGTGTGGGGTGTGG